>NZ_JBFAMR010000006.1:0-205356 GCF_040656595.1 Actinoplanes sp. NPDC049802 | reverse complement strand
TGGTACTGCACTCGGGAGGGTGTGGGAGAGTAGGACGCCGCCGGACTCAACGTGATAGAAAGGCCCACCCCACACGGGGTGGGCCTTTCTTTTTGTCCGAAAACAGCCCGAAAACAGTCCGGAACCGAACCCCGGAGAGCCCCGATCCGGCACCGTTATGTCTTCGTGATCTTAATCGACGAACCGAATCGCGCCGGCCGGCATCGGACTCTGTGACAGCAGTCGAAGAGCGGCCGCTGCCGTTGGTCGCTTGTCGTCACGGGGGCGATCAAGAGATTCGGCGGCAGCGGCGGCACACGGACGGCGTACCGGAGAAGGGTTGAAGGCCGCGGCAGAGTGGCGTGGGTGACCGGCGATGGGTGTGTGGGCGGAAACCGGCGCCGGTATGCTGGCGGGCAGGCCGTGACTGGCGCGTTCGGATGGTTGACCATCGGGGAGCGGCCTCGTCGAGATGACGACTTGCCGTGCGCCTGGGCCTCTTCGCTTCGTGATAGGGAGGTCCCATGCCTGAGTTGAATGCCGAATCCACCGCCTTCCGCGCTGCTCTCGAGGTGGTCCGGTCCGTGGAGCCGCGCATCGCCGACGCGATCGCGCAGGAGCTGACCGACCAGCGTGAGTCGCTGAAGCTGATCGCGAGTGAGAACTACGCATCCCCGGCTGTCCTGCTCGCCATGGGCAACTGGCTCTCCGACAAGTACGCGGAGGGCACCATCGGCCGCCGCTTCTACGCCGGCTGCCAGAATGTCGACGCTGTCGAGTCGATCGCCGTCGAGCACGCCAAGGCTCTGTTCGACGCGCCGTATGCGTATGTGCAGCCGCATTCCGGCATCGACGCCAACCTGGTGGCCTACTGGGCGATCCTGGCCGACCGGGTCGAGGTGCCGTATCTGAAGAAGTTCGAGAAGCGGCAGATCAACGACCTGACCGACGCCGAGTGGGCCGAGCTGCGGCAGGCGTTCGGTAACCAGCGGCTGCTCGGCATGTCGCTGGACGCCGGCGGCCACCTCACCCACGGGTTCCGGCCGAACATCTCCGGCAAGATGTTCGACCAGCGCAGCTATGGCGTGGACCTGGCGACCGGCCAGATCGACTATGCGGCGCTGCGCGAGTCGGCGCGCGAGTTCAAGCCGGCCGTGATCGTGGGTGGCTACTCGGCGTACCCCCGGAAGGTGAACTTCGCGACGTTGCGTGAGATCGCCGACGAGGTGGGTGCCACCTTCATGGTCGACATGGCGCACTTCGCCGGTCTGGTGGCGGGTGGCGTGTTCACCGGCGACTTCAACCCGATTCCGCACGCGCACATCGTCACCACCACCACGCACAAGAGCCTGCGTGGCCCGCGTGGTGGTGCGGTGTTCTGCCAGCCGGAGCTGTCCGCGCAGGTGGATCGCGGTTGCCCGATGGTGCTGGGTGGCCCGCTGCCGCATGTGATGGCGGCGAAGGCGATCGCGTTCGCGGAGGCCCGGCGGCCGGAGTTCGCCACCTACGCGCAGCAGATCGTCACGAACAGTCAGGCGCTCGCCGAGGGCCTGGTGAAGCGGGGCGTGCGGCTGGTCTCCGGCGGCACCGACAACCACCTGGTGCTGATCGACGTGCACCCGTTCGGCATCACCGGCCGTCAGGCGGAGCAGGCTCTGCTGGACAGCGGCATCGTGACCAACCGCAACGCGATCCCGCAGGACCCGAACGGCGCCTGGTACACCTCCGGCATCCGGATCGGCACCCCGGCGCTCACCAGCCGCGGCCTGGGCGCCGGCGAGATGGACCAGATCGCCGAGCTGATTCACACGGTCCTTTCGGCGACCAGCCCGGCCGAGGGTTCCAAGGCGAAGTTCACCCTGGACCCGTCGGTCGCGGACCGGATCAGCAAGCAGGCGTCCGAGCTGCTGGCTCCGTTCCCGCTGTACCCGTCGGTCGACCTCGGCTGATCTTCCGCGCTGCGGAGCCCTTCACCCTGCCGGGTGGAGGGCTCCGTCGTTTTTGGGAAGAAAGACCGGGATGTGAGTTGTGACGAACGTTAGCGGAACCGGTTCCGGAATCTCTGTTATTGACGGTCCCGGATCGCTCCGGCCAGCGCTAATGAGCGTTGAGCTGGGCAAACCCGGTCGGTTCCGGAACCGTGCGTAAGTCTGGATTGTGAACCGGTCAGCTCTTAGCGTCAGGAGCCGGGTGAGCGCTCTCCCATGATCCGTCCTCCTCCGTCCTAGGAGATGCCATGTCCGTTCCCAGACGCTCCCCCTGGCGTCGCGGCGCCGCCGGTGGCCTGGTGGCCGTGCTGGTCGCCGGGCTCACCGCGATCACCGGCAGCGGCGCCGCCGCCGCCGAGGTCCTGCTCTCACAAGGAAAGCCCGCCACCGCCTCGTCCACCGAAGCGCCCGGCGCCTACCTCGCCGGCGAGGCCGTCGACGGCAACACCGGCACCCGGTGGTCGTCCACCTTCGCCGATCCCCAATGGCTCCAGGTCGACCTGGGCAGCTCCCAGACGATTTCCCGGGTGGAACTGAACTGGGAGACCGCGGCGGCCAAGGCGTACCAGATCCAGGTCTCCGACAACGCGTCCAGCTGGACCACGGTGTATTCGACGACCACCTCGGCCGGCGGCAACCAGTCGCTGGCGGTCACCGGCGCCGGCCGGTACGTGCGGATGTACGGCACACAGCGGACCACCACCTACGGCTACTCGCTGTGGGAGTTCAAGGTCTTCGGTGAGTCCGGCGGCCCCACGATCCCGGGTGGCGGCAGCCTCGGCGCCAACGTGGTCGTCTTCGACCCGTCGATGTCGTCGGCCACCATCCAGGCCCGTGCCGACGAGATCTTCCGCCAGCAGGAGTCGGCCCAGTTCGGCACCGGCCGGTACGTGCTGGCGTTCAAGCCGGGCACCTACAACAACCTGAACATCCAGGTCGGCTTCTACACCTCGGTGGTCGGCCTCGGCCAGAACCCGCAGGACGTCCGGATCAACGGCGACATCACCGTGGACGCCGGCTGGTTCCAGGGCAACGCCACCCAGAACTTCTGGCGGTCCACCGAGAATCTGTCGGTCTACCCGGTGAACGGGGCCAACCGCTGGGCCGTCTCGCAGGCCGCGCCGTTCCGGCGGATGGACGTCCACGGCGACCTCAACCTGGCCCCCAACGGGTACGGCTGGGCGTCCGGTGGCTACATCGCCGACTCGCGGATCAGCGGCGCCGAGGGTCAGTACTCGCAGCAGCAGTGGTTCACCCGGAACAGCCAGATCGCCTCGAACACCAACGCGGTCTGGAACCAGATGTTCGTCGGTGTGCAGGGCGCTCCGTCCGGGGCCGGCTACCCGAACCCGCCGTACACCACCATCGCGGCCACCCCGGTGATCCGGGAGAAGCCCTACCTGTACCAGACCGGTGGTGACTACGCGGTCTTCGTGCCCGGCATGCGGACCAACTCGACCGGAGTGAGCTGGGCGAACGGCAACACGCCGGGCGCCGGCATCCCGATCGGCCAGTTCTACGTGGCCAAGCCGGGCGACACCGCGGCGCGGATCAACCAGGCGCTCGCGCAGGGCCTGAACCTGATCTTCCAGCCGGGCATCTACCAGATCGACCAGACCATCAACGTGACCCGGGCGAACACCGTCGTGCTCGGCCTCGGCTACGCCACCATCATCCCGGTGAACGGCGTGACCCCGATGCAGGTCGCCGATGTGGACGGTGTGAAGATCGCCGGCATCCTGTTCGACGCGGGCACCACCAACTCGGCGAACCTGCTGGTGATGGGCCCGAACGGGTCGTCGGCCAACCACTCCGCCAACCCGTCGACGGTGCAGGACGTGTTCTTCCGGATCGGTGGCTACATCGCCGGCAAGGCCACCAACAGCCTGCTGGTGAACAGCAACAACGTGATCGTCGACCACATCTGGGCGTGGCGGGCCGACCACGGCAACCCGGGCACGTACGGCTGGGACGTCGCCACCGGCGACAGCGGCCTGATCGTCAACGGTCAGGACGTCATCGGGTACGGGCTCTTCGTCGAGCATTACCAGAAGTACGAGGTGATCTGGAACGGCAACGGTGGCCGGACCTACTTCCTCCAGAACGAGATGCCGTACGACCCGCCGACGCAGGCGGCCTGGCGGACCGGCGCCAACGGGTACGCCGCGTACAAGGTGGCCGACTCGGTGAGCACGCACGAGGCGTGGGGCATGGGCAGCTACTGCTACTTCAACGTGAACCCGTCGATCCACGCGGACCGCGGGTTCGAGGTTCCGGTCAAGTCCGGCGTGAAGCTGCACAACCTGCTGACCGTCTCGCTGGGTGGCAACGGGGTCATCGACCACGTCGTCAACACCACCGGCGGACCGGCTCAGGGGACGGCGACCGTGCCGTCGTACGTCGTCGACTTCCCGTAGGGATTCAGGACGGCGGTTCGTAGTGGTGGCCGTCGACGCGCTCGAACAGCGCGTCGGCGGCCAGTTGACACTCGGCAGGGGTGGGCGTCTACTCCAAGGGCAACGTCGTTCCTCGATATCCGTCGATGCCGCCGGGAGGGGACATGCGCGGGTTCGTCGCCGCAACGGGCTGCGTGCTGCTGGTCCTGGCCGGCGCCGCCTGCAACCGGGGCACCGGTGAGCCGGTCGTCGGCCTGATCACCAAGACCGACACCAACCCGTTCTTCGTGACGATGAAACAGGGCGCCCAGCAGGCCGCCGAGACGGCCGGCGTCGAGTTGCAGACCTTCGCCGGGAAGGTGGACGGCGACAACGAGGCCCAGGTGCTGGCGATCGAGAATCTGATCTCGTTCGGCGCCGAGGGATTCCTGATCACTCCGAACGACTCCAAGGCGATCGTGCCCGCCATCGACCGGGCGCACGAGGCCGGGATGCTGGTGATCGCGCTGGACACGCCGGTCGAGCCACCGGACGCCGCGGACGCCACCTTCGCCACCGACAACTACCAGGCCGGGCGGCTGATCGGGCAGTGGGCGAAGGCGAAGTTCGAGAAGGAAGGCAAGCAGGCCCGGATCGCGATGCTCGACCTCAACGCCAACCAGGTCTCCGTCGACGTACAGCGGGATCAAGGGTTTCTGGAGGGGTTCGGCATCCCCAACGGGGATCCGGCGCGGATCGGGGACGAGAACGATCCGCGGATCGCCGGGCACGACGTCACCGACGGGAACGAGGAGGGTGGGCGTACCGCGATGGAGAACCTGTTGCAGAAGGACCCGTCGATCAACCTGGTCTACACGATCAACGAACCGGCGGCGGCCGGCGCCTACCAGGCGCTCAAAGCGGCCGGCCGGGAACAGGACGTCACGATCGTCTCGGTCGACGGCGGCTGTCCCGGCGTCGACAACGTGGCCGCCGGCGTCATCGGCGCCACCTCGATGCAGTTCCCGATCAAGATGGCCGAACTCGGCGTCGCGGCGATCGCCGAGTACGCCAAGAACGGCACCCGGCCGGAGAACACCGCCGGCAAGAACTTCGTGGACACCGGCGTAGAGCTGATCACCGACGAACCGCAGGCCGGCGTGGAGGCGAAGGACTCCACGTGGGGCAAGCAGAACTGCTGGGGCTGACCATGGCCGTCGCCAACACCGACTTCGAGGTGCGCCGGCACGAGTCGTTCGGTCTGCGCCTGCAACATCTGCTGCACGGCAACCCGGTGCTCGGGCCGCTCGCCGTGCTGATCGTGGCGGTCGTCGCCTTCTCGATCGTCAACGCCCGCTTCTTCTCCGCGGCCAACCTGTCGCTCGTGCTGCTGCAGGTCACCGTCATCGCGACGTTGGCGCTCGGGCAGACCCTGATCATCCTGACCGCCGGCATCGACCTGTCGGCCGGCGCCATCGCGGTCTTCTCCTCGATCCTGATGGCACTCTTCGCCACCGACGCCGGGATACCCGCGCCGCTCGCCCTGCTGCTCGGATTCGCCTGCGGCACGGCCATGGGCGCGCTCAACGGCCTGCTCGTCACCCGGATCAAGCTGCCCCCGTTCATCGTCACGCTCGGCACGCTCACCATCTTCTTCTCGCTCAACTCGGTGGTCAGCGACAGCGAGACGGTCCGCGGCGCCGACATGCCGGGACTGATGACCTGGACCGGCGAGGCCATCCCGATCGGCGACTTCCAGCTCAGCTACGGGTCGATCATCATGTTGCTTCTGTTCGGCTTCTTCGCGTACGCGCTGAGCTGGACCGCCTGGGGCAAGCACGTCTACGCCACCGGCGACGACATCGAGGCGGCACGGCTGGCCGGCATCCGTACCGGGCGGGTGCTGTTCTCGGTCTACACCACGGCCGGGCTGCTCTACGCGGTGGCCGGGTGGATCCTCATCGGACGGCTCGCCTCGGCCAGCCCCAACGTCGGCACCGAGTACAACCTCGACTCGATCACCGCGGTCGTGCTCGGCGGCACCAGCCTCTTCGGCGGTCGCGGCGGGGTGATCGGCACGCTGATCGGGGCGCTGATCGTCGGTGTCTTCCGCAACGGCCTGCAACTCGCCGGTGTCGAGGTGGTCTGGCAGGGCTTCGCGATCGGCCTGCTGGTGCTGATCGCGGTCTCGCTCGACCAGTGGATCAGGAAGGTGAAGGGCTGATGGCGGTCACTCCGGTCCTACAGGCGAAAGGCCTCACCAAACGGTACGGGCGGGTCGTCGCCATCGACGGCAGCGACCTGGAGTTGCTGCCCGGCGAGATCCTGGCCGTGATCGGCGACAACGGCGCCGGCAAGTCCAGCCTGATCAAGGCGCTGTCCGGCGCGCTGATCCCGGACAGCGGCGAGATCCTGCTGGACGGGCGGCCGGTGCACTTCCGTAATCCGATGGACGCCCGGTCGGCCGGCATCGAGACCGTCTACCAGACCCTGGCCGTCGCGCCCGGCCTGGACATCGCCGACAACCTGTTCCTCGGCCGGGAGCAGCGCCGTGCCGGGGTGCTCGGCTCGGTCTTCCGGATGCTGGACCGCAAGGGGATGCGTGCCGAGGCGGGCCGGCACATGAGTGAGCTCGGCGTGGCCACGCTCCAGAACATCGGGCAGGCCGTGGAGTCGCTCTCCGGCGGCCAGCGCCAGGCCGTCGCGGTCGCCCGGTCCGCGGCGTTCGGCAGCAAGGTGGTGATTCTCGACGAGCCGACCGCTGCGCTCGGCGTGAAGGAGGGCAACCGGGTCCTCCAGCTGATCCGCGACGTCCGCGACCGGGGCCTGCCGGTCATCCTGATCAGCCACAACATGCCGCACGTCTTCGAGGTCGCGGACCGGATCCACGTCCAGCGCCTGGGCCGCCGGATCGCGATCATCACCCCGTCGTCCCATTCGATGTCCGACGCCGTGGCGATCATGACGGGGGCGGCGGCGCCTCCGCCGATTCCTCAACCCTGACGGGCCCGGGCCGATCAGGGGCACATGTTGTTCCGCCGGGTCCGTCGCCGTCCTCCGCGAGCGCGCAGCAGCACCCGGCTGTTCGCGACCTACGCGGCGGCCAGTCTCGTGCCCGTGGTGGCGCTCGGCGCGCTGGTGCTGCACGACTACCGGCACGACGCGGCCGAGCAGGGCCGGGCGCAGGGGCTGGCGCAAGCCGAGGTCATCGCGCAGACGGCCATCGCGCCCGCGCTGAACAGCGGTGACTGGCCGCCCCTGGGCGGCGCCGATCTCAGCCGGCGAGGGCTGACCGGCGCGCAGTTCGAGCGGATGCGCGACGCCACCCAGCTGGCCCTGTACGACGGCGCGATCCAGCGCCTGCGGCTGCGCGGCTTCACCGGCCGGGTGATCTTCTCCGACGACGGTTCGACCAGCAGCGGCGTGCCGGTCTCCGATCCCGACTTCCAGGCCGCCGCGGCCGGTCAGGCGCGGGTCTTGGTGATCACCGGGCGAACCCAGACGATCCGGGTGATGCAGCCGCTGTTCCTCAACACCGGCCAGTCGGTCGGGGTGCTCGAGGTGTATCTGCCGTACCAAGAGATCGCCGACCGGTTGCAGGCTCAGGTGCTGCACACCACCCGGAACGTCGCCGGCGGGCTCGCCGTCCTCTACCTGGTGCTCGGGCTGCTCGCCTGGTGGACCACCCGATCGCTGAGCCGGTACGCCGCCGACCAGCGGCACAACGCGCTGCACGACGCGCTGACCGGCCTGCCCAACCGGGTCGCCTTCCGCGTTTGGGCGGAGGCCGCTCTGGCCGAGTCGCTCGAGGACGAGCGGCCGGGCGCGGTGGTGCTGGTCGACCTCAACCGGTTCAAGGAGGTCAACGACACCCTGGGCCACCACGCCGGCGACGAGCTGCTGCGGATCGTGTCCGACCGGTTCCGGGCCCGGCTCGGCGAAGGGGACATCCTGGCCCGGCTCGGCGGTGACGAGTTCGCGCTGTTCCTGCCGGGCCGGACCGGGCCCGAGACGGTGGCGCTGCTGGAGGAGATCCGGGACCGGCTGTCCGAGGAGATGGTGCTCGACGGTGTGCCACTGAGCATCGAGGCGAGTTTCGGCATCGCGCTCTTCCCCGAGCACGGCGAGCACCTGCAGGATCTCAAGCAGCGTGCGGACACCGCGATGTACCAGGGCAAGCGCGGCACCGCCGACATCGTCGTCTACTCCGGCGACGGGATCAGCCACTCGCAGCAGTGGCTCGTGGTCCAGGCCGAGCTGCGGCACGCCCTGGAACGCGACGAGCTGGTCCTGCACTACCAGCCCAAGGTCAACCTGGCCGACGGCGAGGTGCGCACCCTGGAGGCGCTGGTCCGCTGGCAGCACCCGCAGCGGGGACTGGTCCCGCCGGGCGCGTTCCTGCCGGCCGCCGAGCACTCCGGGCTGATCGTCCCGCTCACCGAGTGGGTGCTGCGCCGGGCCCTGACCGATCAGGTGGGCTGGTTCGCGGCCGGGCAGCGGTGGGCCGTCTCGGTCAACGTGTCCGCCCGCAACCTGGAGGTGCCCGGCTTCCCGGCGCTGGTGGCGAGCCTGCTCGCGGAGACCGGCACCCCGGCCCGCCGGCTGGTCCTGGAGGTCACCGAGACCGCCCTGGCCGGCGACGAGGAGGCCGCCGCCCGGGTGATCGCCGAGATCGCGGCGCTCGGCGTCGGCATCTCGGTCGACGACTTCGGCGCCGGCTTCACCAGCCTCTCGCACCTGCGGGAGGTTCCGGTCGACGAGATCAAGATCGACCGGGGCTTCGTCTCGGACGTCATCGACGACCCGCGGAGCCGGGCCATCGTCCGCTCGGTGATCGATCTGGCGCACGGGCTCGGCAGCCGGGCCACCGCCGAGGGCGTCGAGACCGCCGAGATCTACCGCTGGCTCGTCGACGCCGGATGCGACGAGGCACAGGGCTATCTGATCGGACGGCCGGTGCCGTGGCCGCACGTGTCGGCCGAGTTCGAACTACCGAAGACCGCCAGCGAATCCGAAAGGGCCGCCCGATGACGCTACTGCGCCGGACCATCGCCGCCACGGGGGTCGCCCTCCTGCTGGCGGCCGGAGGCTGCACCCGGGCCGAGAGCACCGTGCAGGCCGGTGCGCTCGACGTGACCGGCACCGTGATGATGGACCAGGAGCTGCACGACCGGCTGCCCGAGGTGATCCGGGCCAAGGGCTTCATCAGGTTCGTCACCGACGCCAGCTATGCGCCGATGGAGTACTTCGCCGCGGACGGGCGCACCATCATCGGGTTCGAGCCGGATCTCGCGGCGGCGCTCGGCGAGGTGCTCGGCATCAAGGTCGAGATGGTGGTGGGCGCCTTCAGCACGGCTCTGGACGAGGTGTCGGCCGGGGCGTACGACGGGGTGTTCTCGTCGATGACCGACACCAAGGAGCGGCAGCAGAAGGCGGACTTCGTCGACTACTTCTCCACCGGCACCTCGATCCTGGTGCAGCGAGGCAACGTGAAGGGGATCGCCGAGCTCGACGACCTGTGCGGGCACTCGGTCGCCACCGAGAAGGGCACCTACCAGGAACAGATGCTCCAACGGGTACGCAAGGAGTGCGGCGCCGAGGGCATGCGCATCCACAGCCGGGGGACGAACGCCGACGCGCTGGTGGAGCTGCGGACCGGGCGGGTCTCGGCGGTCCTGCAGGACTACCCACCGGCCTCCTTCCTGGCCACCGACGAGCGGACCAGCGCCTTCTTCCAGCTGGCCTCGGATCACCAGTACGAGACGGGCCTGTTCGGGATCGCGGTGGCGAAGGACAACACCGCCCTGCGCGACTGCCTGCACGCCGCCCTGGGCCGGCTCATCGCCTCCGGTACCTACGCCGACCTGCTGGCCCGCTGGGAGCTGAGCGCCAGCGCGGTGACCGAGGCGACCGTCAACGCCGGATAGACGACCCTGCCCGGCTACACACGCGTGTAGTACGCTACACATGTGAGTAGTGGTAGCGACCTGACCGCCCGTGCCCGGATCCGGGAATCGGCCATCGCGCTCTTCGCCGAGCACGGTGTCGCCGGAGCCTCGATCCGGGACATCGCCCAGGCCGCCGGCGTCTCCTCGGGCCTGCTGCGGCACCACTTCGGGTCCAAAGAGGGCCTGCGCGACGCCTGCGACGAGTGGGCGATGAGCCGGATCGTCCAGATCCAGATGCAGTTCACCGAGCTCGGCACTCTGGGCCCGATCGACTCCGAGTTCCTGGGCCTGCAGCAGTATCTGGTGCGGTCCCTGATGGACGGATCACCCCGTGGCCTGGCGATGTTCGCCCAGGCCGTCGAGCGCGGCGAGCAGTGGCTGGCCGGCACCCCACTGCGGTCGGACGACCCGCGCGCCTTCGCGGCCGTCCTCGGCGCCATGAAGATGGGCATCTTCGTGATGCGTGACCAGCTCACCGCCGTCCTCGGTGAGGACGTCGGCGAACTGCCGGGCTACATGCGCATGATCCGGGCCTCGGTGGAGATCTTCACGCAATCGCTCCTCACCCCAGAACAGGCCGACCAGGCACTCAAGGCGCTGGATCGGCTCGGTGATTCCTGATGGGAGCAGCCCATGTCCGAGGCCATCGGTGCTGAGGGACTGATCAAACGGTTCGGCGCGGTCGCCGCGCTGGACGGACTGGACCTGCGGGTCCGCACCGGGGAGGTGCACGGATTCCTCGGGCCCAACGGGGCGGGCAAGACCACCACGATCCGCGTCCTGCTCGGCCTGATGCGGGCCGACGGCGGCTCCGCACGGCTGCTCGACGGCGATCCCTGGACCGACGCCACCGCGCTGCACCGCCGGCTGGCGTATGTGCCGGGAGACGTCACCTTCTGGCCCAACCTCACCGGTGGCGAGGTGATCGACCTGCTCGGGCGGCTGCGCGGTGGCGTCGACCGGAAGCGGCGGGACAGCCTGATCGAGCGGTTCGAGCTGGACCCGCGGAAGAAGGGCCGGGCCTACTCGAAGGGCAACCGGCAGAAGGTGGCGCTGGTCGCGGCACTCGCCTCCGATGTGGAACTGCTGCTCCTGGACGAGCCGACCTCCGGGCTCGACCCGCTCATGGAGGAGGCCTTCCGGGAGGTGATCCTGGAGGAGAAGCGGCGTGGTGACCGGACCGTGCTGCTGTCCAGCCACATCCTGTCCGAGGTCGAGGCGCTCTGCGACCGGCTCACCATCATCCGGGCCGGGCGGACCGTGGAGACCGGCACCCTCGCCGACCTGCGTCACCTCACCCGCACCACGATCCGTGCCGAGCTGGCCGGCCCGGTGAACGGGCTGGGCGACCTGGCCGGCGTGCACGACCTGACCACCGAGGACGGGCGGGTCGCCTTCGACGTCGACGCCGACGCCCTGGAGCCGGCGTTGCGGGCGCTGGTCGCGGCCGGGGTACGCAGCCTGGTCAGCCAGCCGCCCTCGCTGGAGGAACTGTTCCTGCGCCACTACACGCGGGACGAGGAGACCGTCCGATGACCGGCACACTCACCCTGCTGCGGCTGGTGCTGCGCCGCGACCGTGTCGCCATGCCGCTCTGGGTGCTCGGGCTCGGGCTGCTGCCGTACGTCTACGTCACCGGCTTCGACGCCCTCTTCGCCACCGTGCAGGAGCGCCTCGACTACGCCCGGATCAGCTCGGGCAACGCCGGTTTCGTGGCCCTCTACGGTCCGTTGGAGGGCACCAGCGTCGGCGAGCTGACGGTCTGGCGAGGCGGCTTCGTACCGGTGATGATCGGTCTGTTCGCCCTGCTCACGGTGATCCGGCACACCCGGGCCGACGAGGAGGCCGGGCGCACCGAGCTGATCCGGGCCGGCGTGGTCGGCAGGTTCGCGCAGCTCGCCGCCGCCGTGCTCGGCACCGCCGCGGCCTGCCTGGCGATGGGCGTCGTGGTGGCGGTCACCCTGATCGGCAAAGGGCTGCCGGCCGGCGGGTCGGTGGCGCTGGGCGCGGTCTTCACTCTGAGCGGCTGGGTCTTCGCCGGTGTCGCCGCGGTCGCCGCGCAGATCAGCGAGACGGCCCGCGGCGCCCGTACGATCGCGGTCCTGGTCCTCGGCGTGTCCTATGTGCTGCGGATGGGCGGGGACATCTCGGCGCTCGGCGACGGGCGGTTGGAGTGGATGTCCTGGCTGTCCCCGGTCGGCTGGGTGCACCGGATCTTCCCGTTCGGGGCCGACGCCTGGGGCCCGGCGCTGCTGACCCTGGTCGTCGCGCTGGGCATGGGCGGCGCTGCGGCGTACCTCTCCAGGAAGCGTGACGTGGGCGGTGCGCTCCTCGCCGGACGGCCCGGACCGGCCGCCGCGGCCGCGGGCCTGAGCTCGCCGGTCGCGCTCGCCTGGCGCCTGCACCGCGGCCTGCTCCTCGGCTGGACCGGCGGGTTCGCCGCCCTCGGCCTGATCTTCGGCGGGGTCGGCAGCAGCGTGGTGGCGCTCACCGAGGACTCGGCGAACGTCAGCGACATCTTCAGCCGGCTCGGCGGGGCGGACGCGGTGATCGACAACTACTTCTCCACCACCGCCGCGATCTGCGGGGTGATCGTGTCCTGCTACGCCGTGCAGGCGGCGCTGCGGATGCGCGAGGAGGAACAGACCGGGCACGCCGAGGCGGTGCTCAGCACCGACGTCAACCGGTACGCCTGGGCCACCGGCCACCTGCTGTTCGCCCTGCTCGGCCCGGCCGCCGCCCTGCTCGCCGAGGGACTGACGGCCGGTCTCGTGCACGGCGACCCGGGCCGGGTGCTGAGCGCCTCGATCGCCCAGCTGCCCGCCGTCTGGGTGCTGGCCGGACTGACCATGCTGCTGGTCGGCGCGGTCCCGCGACTGGCCCAGGTGGCCTGGGCGGCGGTGGCGGCGTGCCTGCTGGTGATGCTGGTCGGGCCGCTGCTCGAGCTGGACCAGTGGGTGCTCGACATCTCGCCGTTCACCCATGTCCCGCACCTTCCGGGTGGGGACTTCGCGGTCGTACCCCTGATGACGCTGATCGTGATCGCGGCGGCTCTGGGCGGGACCGGCCTGGTCGCGCTGCGCCGCCGCGACCTGCCGGTCTAGGACGGGCGTTTCGGCAGGACCAGCTCCTCGTGGTCCAGCTCGCGGTTGAGCACCCGCAGGCTGTCGTCGTTGAGGCGGCCCGCGTCGCGCCAGCGCAGCAGCTCCTCGCGTTCGGCGTCGATGACCGCCTGCCGGACCATGAGGGCGGCCTCGTACTGCGGCGACTGCGGCAGCTCGTGCGACTCGACCTGTTCCAGCAGGTCGAGTCGCCGCTGGTAGCGGTCCAGGCGGACCTGGAGCTGCTTGCGCATCGTCTCGATGGCCTCGTCCTCGACGTTGTCGTGCTGCTGCTCCTGGATGTCGTCGAGCCGGTCCAGCGCGGCGATCACGGCTGCCGACCGGGCCTCGTTGCGCAGCTTTGCCTTGTCCGTCTGGTTGGCGCGCAGCCCGAGCCGGCGCACCAGCGGCGCGAAGGTGAGACCCTGCCCGACCAGGGTGACCAGCACCACGGCGATCGCGCAGAAGACCAGCAGCTCCCGGTTCGGGAACCGGGGCGGCAGGGTGAAGATCGCGGCCAGCGTGATGACCCCCCGCGTGCCGGCCCAGCTCAGCACGATCACCTCCTTGCCGGTGAGCGGCGCCTCACGCTTGTCGAGGTCGGTCTCCGGCTCGTCCTGACCACCCAGCCGGGTGTGCAGCGAGCGCGGCAGCCACTGGGTCGTCACCAGCCAGAGCGGGCGCAGCAGCAGCACCACGCCGAGCGTGATGGTCAGGGCGATGACGACGGTGCTGGTGTCGTACCTGCTCAGGCCCCTCAGCACACTCGGCACCTGCTGGCCGATGAGCAGGAAGACCATGCCCTCCAGCAGGAAGTCGATGAGCCGCCAGACGGCGCTGACCTGGAGGCGGCTGGCGCCCGTCGCGTACCGCGGGGTGTCGTGGCCGACGATCAGGCCGGCCACCACGACGGCCAGCACGCCGGAGATCGTCGCGTAGTGGTGGACGAAGGAGTTCTCGCAGATCAGGTACGCCGCGAGCGGGGTGATCAGGGAGAGCGCGTTGGCGTTGAGCGGGTCGGAGCGCAGGGCCTTGAGCATCCGCACCGCGTACGCCACCGCGACGCCGACCAGCACCCCGCCGGACGCCGAGATGACGAACTGGCCGACCGCGTTGTCGAAGCGGAAGTCGTCCTTGTCCCAGGCGGCCACCGCCACGGTCAGGATGGTCAGCGCGGTCGCGTCGTTGAGCAGCCCCTCACCCTGGATCAGGGTGACCAGCTTGTTGGGCAACCCGGCCTTGCGGCCGACGGCGAGCGCCGCCACCGGGTCCGGCGGCGCCACGGCCGCGCCCAGCGCCACACCGGCCGCGAGGGTGGCCCCGGCCACCCAGAGCGAGAAGCCGAGGCCGATCAGGAGCGCGGTGGCCAGCACCAGCGCCACCGAGAGGCTGATCACCGTACGCATGTTGCGCCGGATGTCCAGCAGTGACGAATCGAGAGCCGCGTTGTAGAGCAGCGGTGGCAGGATGAAGGTCAGGACGAGTTTGGGATCGAGTTCGAGGTTCGGCCCCGGCAGGTAGGCGTAGACGATGCCGATCAGGGTCAACAGGACCGCCGCCGGGAGGCCGGTCTTCTCGGTGACCCATCGGACGGCGACGATCACGGTGACCGCACCGAGAACGAAAAGCAGGATCCCCTCGTAACTCATCCGATCATTGTCGCGGCTGCTTCGAGGCGATCCGGTTTCGGGCCGCGGTCAAGGCGTCACGGTTCTTCTCGATCACCGGTGCGGCCGTCACGACGATCTTCCGGACCGTCGGGTCGCTCGTCGACCGGAGCACGATCGTGGCGAGTTTGGCGGCCCGCTCGTACGCCGAGATCTGGGTGGTCACGAACAGCGAGTCGAACGCCGGCCCGGACGCGGCACGGTACTGCTCGTTGAGGGTGAGCTGCTCCGAGTTGGGCTCGCCGGGCAGCTTGACCTCGAGCTCCTCGGCGGCCGCGCGCACCTGGGCGTCGAGCTTGCGGTGGTAGGCGGCGAACCGTTTGCCGAGTTTGCGGACGGACTTCTCGTCACCCTTGCGGGCGGCCAGCCGGCCGGCCGTGATCTGGGCCAGGTTGCCCTGGTGGACGGCGATCAGGAAGTCCGCCTCGGGGCTGACGGGACGGGCCGGGGCCGCTGTCGCGGCGGTGACCGGCAGGGCGGCCAGGGCAGCGGCCGCCAATGCTGTGATCATGCGACGAATCAACATGATCACAGCATATTTCGGACAAAACGGGGGTGAACGCCGCTTCTGGCGACGATCACCCCCGGTGGATCAGTAGCGGTAGTGCTCCGGCTTGAACGGGCCCTCGACGTCCACGCCCAGGTACTCCGCCTGCTTCTTGGTGAGAGTGGTCAGCCGGACGCCGAGCGCGTCCAGGTGCAGCCGGGCCACCTTCTCGTCCAGGTGCTTCGGCAGCACGTAGACCTGCTTCTCGTACGCCTCCGGCTTGGTCCAGAGCTCGATCTGGGCCATCACCTGGTTGGTGAACGAGTTCGACATCACGAAGCTCGGGTGACCGGTCGCGTTGCCGAGGTTCATCAGGCGGCCCTCGGACAGGACGATCACCGAGTGGCCGTCCGGGAAGCGCCACTCGTGCACCTGCGGCTTGATCTCGACCTTCTCGATGCCCGGGACCTTGGCGAGCCCGGCCATGTCGATCTCGTCGTCGAAGTGACCGACGTTGCCGACGATCGCGTTGTGCTTCATCGCCGACAGGTGCTCGACGGTGATGATGTCGGTGCCGCCGGTCGTGGTGATGAAGATGTCGGCCTCACCGACCACGTCCTCCAGCCGGACCACCTGCATGCCGTCCATGGCGGCCTGCAGCGCGCAGATCGGGTCGATCTCGGTGACGACGACGCGGGCGCCCTGGCCGCGCAGCGTCTCCGCCGAACCCTTGCCGACGTCGCCGTAACCGCAGACCACGGCCAGCTTGCCGCCGAGCATCACGTCGGTCGCGCGGTTGAGGCCGTCGACCAGGGAGTGGCGGATGCCGTACTTGTTGTCGAACTTGCTCTTGGTGACCGCGTCGTTGACGTTGATCGCCGGGAAGAGCAGGGTGCCCTCCTTGGCCAGCTTGTAGAGCCGGGCCACACCGGTGGTGGTCTCCTCGGTGACGCCCTTGATCCCGGCCGCGATCTTCGTGAACCGGTCCTTCGACTCCGCCAGGCTTCCGCGCAGCGTCTCCAGGATGATCCGGTACTCGTGGACGTCGTCCTCGGTGGCCTGCGGGACGGCGCCCGCGCCCTCGAACTCGACGCCCTTGTGCACCAGCAGGGTGGCGTCACCGCCGTCGTCGAGGATCATGTTCGGGCCCACGCCGTCGCCGAAGTCGAACAGGCGCATGGTGGCCCACCAGTACTCCTCCAGCGTCTCGCCCTTCCAGGCGAAGACCGGGACGCCGGCGGGCGCGTCGACGGTGCCGTTCGGGCCGACGACGACCGCGGCGGCCGCCTCGTCCTGCGTGGAGAAGATGTTGCAGGACACCCAGCGGACCTGCGCGCCCAGCTCGACCAGCGTCTCGATCAGCACGGCGGTCTGCACGGTCATGTGCAGCGAGCCGGCGATCCGGGCGCCGCGCAGCGGCTTCGAGTCGCCGAACTCCTTGCGCAGCGACATCAGGCCGGGCATCTCGTGCTCGGCGAGCCGGAGCTGGTGACGGCCGGCCTCGGCGAGCGAGAGATCGGCGACCGCGAAGTCCAGACCGTTCACGGATTGAAGTTTGTCGCTCATGAAAAGAGGGCTCCTCCCTCTCAGGAGGCGCCCTTGCGTCATCTTCACCCGCGCCGAGCGTGGCGGAGCCCGAGTCGGACATCCGTTGCAGCGCCTCTCGGCGGGGCCGTGAACCACCTTAACGCCCACCCGGCAAGATCACACCCGATGGTCGGGGTTCGTGCCGTAGCCACTCAATCCCGTCTCCCGTCTGCCGATGGACCGGTACCCGAGGAGAAGGAGGACGAGAGCACATGGCCGGTAACCGTGGGCTGGGGCAGTGGTGCCGGGACCGGAAGGTTTCCACCAAGGTGCTCGCGGTCGCCGGGGTGGCGATCGCCGGGACCGTCGCGACCGGGGTGATCAGCCTCGTCGACATCTCAAGGCTGCAGGAGACCCGGACCGGCGAGGTCGCGCGGGTCCTGCCGTACAGCGTGAATCTGAACACGGCCGCGCTGGCCGCCAAGGCCGCCGCCAACGACGAGCGCGGCTTCTTCATGACCGGCGGCGACACCGAGTTCAGCGACGGCGCGCTGAAGCGCAAGGAGAAGGTCGACACCGCGCTGGCCGCCGCCCGTGCGGTCGCCGGCGCGGACGCCGCCGCCCGGGTGGACGCCATCCAGGCCGGCACCGACGCCTGGTTCACCGCCGTGGAGAAGGAGTTCGCCCTCCACGCGGACAGCCCCGAAGCTGCCGCCGAGCTCGCCCTGAAGGGCAACCGGGAGCTGCGCAAGAAGTACGAGGGCCTGCTCGGCGAGGAGATCGAGTACGCCGACTCGGCCCTGCTGAAGGGCAAGGACTTCGACGACACGGTGTCCGCGATCCGTGTCCAGGTGATGGTGGCGCTGGGCGCCTCCCTGCTGCTGGGGATCGGTGTCGCGCTCGCCGTGGCCCGGCTGATCCTCCAGCCGCTGCGCCGGGTCGGCGCCGTGCTGGACCAGGTCGCCGAGGGCGACCTGTCCGGCGACCCGGGAGTGGACCAGCGCGACGAACTCGGGCACATGGCGGACTCGCTGCGCCGGGCGACCGGGACGCTGCGCGAGACGGTCGGTGACCTGACCGCCCACTCGGAGACACTCGCCGCCGAGGCCGGCAGCCTGGCCGAGACGAGCCGGCGGAGTACCGCCAGCGCCGGCGCGGGCGCCGAGCAGGCCGCGTCGGTGGCCGACTCGGCCGCCACCATGTCGCTGAACATCCAGACCGTCGCGGCCGGCGCCGACGAGATGGGCGCCTCGATCCGCGAGATCAGCGAGAGCGCCACCCAGGCCGTGCACGTGGCGTCGCGGGCCGTCGAGGTGACCGCCAACACCAGCGCCGTGATGGCCAAGCTGGGCGACTCGTCGGCGGAGATCGACACCGTGGTCAAGGCGATCACCGCGATCGCCGAGCAGACCAACCTGCTCGCCCTCAACGCGACCATCGAGGCGGCCCGGGCCGGTGAGCTCGGCAAGGGCTTCGCGGTGGTGGCCTCCGAGGTCAAGGAGCTGTCCCAGGAGACCGCCCGGGCGACCGAGGACATCGGTCATCGGGTGGCCGCCATCCAGTCCGACACCGCGGGCGCGGTCGCCGCGATCGCGGAGATCAGCGAGATCATCACGCGGATCAACGAGTTCCAGACCACCATCGCCTCCGCGGTGGAGGAACAGACCGTCACCACCAACGAGATGAGCCGCAACGTCAACGAGGCGGCGGGCGCCGGGGCCCGGGTGGCGGACACCATCAACGCGGTGGCGACCTCGGTGCAACAGACGACGGCCGGGGTCACCGAGGCCGACCGGGCCGCCGCTCACCTGGCCGGGATGTCGGGGGATCTGCGCCGGATCGTGGAGCGGTTCAAGCTGTGAATTCGCGGGATTTCGGCCGAGCTGTGACGACACCCTGTGTCGTCACGGCCGCTCCGGGTAATACCGGTTGAGCAGTTGGTTTCCGGGGGTATGCCTTCGGTAGCCTGGTCGGCGCTGCGAGCACCGGAAGAGATGAGAAGTACGTTGAGCCGAACCCTGTTGGTCACCGGTGGCGCCGGATTCGTCGGCAGTTCCCTGGTCAGGTCGCTGCTGAACGACTTCCCCGACGCCGTGGTGATCTCGCTGGACAACTACTTCACCGGCACCCCGGAGAATCACGTCAACGACCCGCGGGTCACCTACATCGACGGGTCGACCGCGGACATCGCCAAGATCTGGGCCGACCGCGGTCTCCCGGCGCCCGGGCTGGTCTTCCACCTCGGTGAGTACTCGCGCATTCCCCAGTCGTTCGAGGACCACGACCTGACCTGGGACTTCAACCTCCTCGGCACCAAGGAGGTGGTCAAGTTCACGGCCGGGCACGGCGCCAAGCTGATCTACGCCGGGTCCAGCTCCAAGTTCGGCAACGACGGGGAGGACGAGAACCTCAACCCGTACGCCTGGACCAAGGCCAAGAACATCGAGTACATCAAGAACTACTCGAACTGGTTCGGCCTGGACTACGCGATCACCTACTTCTACAACGTGTACGGCCCCGGCCAGATCACCCACGGCAAATACGCCACGGTGATCGGCATCTTCGAGCGGCAGTACCTGGCCGGCGAGCCGCTGACCGTGGTGGCCCCCGGCACCCAGACCCGCGATTTCACCCACATCGACGACATCGTCCGCGGCCTCGTGCTGGTCGCCCGCAGCGGCTCCGGTGACGGCTACCTGCTCGGCACCGGCTGCGAGTGGCCGTTGACCAAGGTCGCCGAGATGTTCGGCACCGAGTTCACGCTGGTTCCCGAGCGGCGCGGCGAGCGGGTCCGCGGCCAGGCCGACATCACCCAGGCGGCCCACCTCGGCTGGCGGCCCGAAGTGCGGCTCGACGACTACATCGCGGCCTTCGTGGCGGCACACCCCCGCTGAGCCGGACCGGATCGGACGCATAGCTTGGCCCAGGAGGGGCATCCGTGCGTCATGCAGAACGGGATCCGGGTAGCAGTCGTGGACGACCACGCCACCTTCGTCCGCGGCTTGGAGAGCGTGCTTCCTGAGGCGAGCGGCGGCCGGGCCAGCGTGGTCGCCACCACCGGGGACGCCGCGCACGCGGCGAACGTGGCGCGTGACGCCGCCCCCGATCTGGTTCTCGTCGACCTGCACCTGCCGGCGCCCGGCGCCCTCCAGGCGATCGCGGCGGTCCGCGCCGCCGCGCCCCGGACCCGGGTGCTGGCCATGGCCGCCGACGGGGAACCGGAGCAGGCGTTCGAAGCGCTGCGGGCCGGCGCGGCGGGCTTCCTGCCGAAGACCGGCGAGCCCGCCGACCTGGCCCGGCCGTTGACCGCCGCGCTGGAGGGCTGGGCCGTGATGCCCGCCCCGCTGCTGGCCACACTCGTCGAACGGAGCCGCCCGGCCGGCACGCTGCCGCCCACGATCCAGCTCGACGACGAGGACCGGCGGCTGCTCCGGCTGATCGCCACCGGCTCGTCGACCAACGAGATCGCGGGACTGCTGCACGTCTCCGAGCGCACCGTGAAGCGCCTGACCGCGGCGCTGCTGCGGAAACTGCGGGTGTCCAGCCGTACCGAGGCCGCCGCGCTGGCCGGCAGCGCCGGGCTGGTGTGATCCGCCGGTGTCCGGCACGGCCCCGTGCCGGACACCGGCGGTCGCGTCAGCCGGTCGCCCGGGGGCGCGTGGTGACCGCGGACAGCGGCGTCGCCACATCCTCCAGCGACCTGCCCTCGGCGTCGATGCCGATGACCGCCTCCACGATGCCGCCGACCGCCATCACCGCGGCACCGATCAGGAAGCCGATGAACAGCTTGTTCGGATCGTCGCCCTCGCCGATCAGCGCGCCGTAGAAGACCGGCCCGATGGCGCCGAAGCACTGCGCGATGGCGAAGAACACCGCGATCGCCTGCGCCCGGATCTCCAGCGGGAAGATCTCGCTCACCGTCAGGTACGCCGAACTGGCCCCCGCCGACGCGAAGAAGAAGATGACGCTCCACGCGATCGTCTGCGTCGTCGCGTTCAGCAGGCCCTCGTTGAAGAGCACCGCGGTGATCGCCAGCAGCGCCCCGGACAGCAGGTAGGTGCCGGCGATCATCTTGCGCCGGCCCACCGTGTCGAAGAGCCGCCCGATGGTGAGCGGGCCGATCAGGTTGCCGAGCGCGAACGCCACCAGATACAGCGGCGCGGCCTTCTCGTCCACACCGTAGAACTTGGTCAGCACCATCGTGTAGGTGAAGAAGATCGCGTTGTACAGGAACGACTGCGTGATCATCAGAGTCGCGCCCAGCGTCGACCGCGACGGGTAGACCTTGAACAGCACCCGCAACAGCGACAGGTAGCCGTGCGGCTTGCTGGGCCGGATGTCGATCGCCTTCGACTCGTCCAGAGGCGCCAGCGTCTGGCCGGAGGCCTCGGCGGCCCGCTCGATCCGGGCGATGTTCTCCTCGGCCTCCGCCTCCCGGCCGTGCATGATCAGCCAGCGCGGGCTCTCCGGCAGGTGCCGGCGCAGACCCCAGATCGCCAGGCCGATGACCGGGCCGATCAGGAAGCCGATCCGCCAGGCCCAGTTCAGCTCCATGTTGTTGAGCAGGATGTACGTGCCGAGCGTGCCGATGATGGCGCCACCCCAGTAGGTGCCGTTGACCCCGATGTCCACCCGGCCGCGATACCTGGCCGGCATCATCTCGTCGATCGCCGAGTTGATCGCGGCGTACTCGCCGCCGATGCCGGCACCGGCGATGAATCTGGTGAGATACAGGAAGACCAGTGCCGCGGGCCCGTTGCCCCAGGTCAGGGCGGTGAGCGCGTTACCGCCGAGGTAGACGGCCAGGGTCACGATGAACAGGTTCTTCCGGCCCAGCGCATCGGAGAGCCGGCCGAAGAAGAGCGCCCCGAACACCTCGCCCAGCAGATAGACGGTGGCGATCAACCCCACCTGGGTCGAGCTCAGGCCCAGGGTCTCCTCCTCGGCCAGGACCGGGCCGACCGCGCTGGCCACGGTGATCTCGAGCCCGTCGAGGACCCAGGCCGTGCCCAGGGCCAGGATGATCCGAGTGTGGAACGGCGACCAGCTGAGCCGGTCGATACGAGCGGGGATGAGACTGCGGATGGTTCCCGATCCGGAGGCCGGGGCCGGGGACCCGAGATCATGCGCCATTGACGCACCTCCACTTCCGTGATGTTGCGCACGGAGATACCCAGCAAGTTCTCAGCTACCCGTGCCCATCCAAGGTCATCTGTTTGGGCGGGGCTCCTCGCGGTATGCCAGGCGGCGAGGAAAGGAGCGCATCGTGCGTACCGTGACCATGGTTCTGCTCGGAGCTGGCCTCGCGGCAGGCGGGGCGGCACTCGCCCGGCACCGCGCCGGAGCCCGCGCCGCAACCGGCCGCCGGCGGCATGTCGTCACCGTCTACCGGCCACTGTCCGAGCTGGAATCCGTCCAGCTGCCCGGATCTCTGCGGGAGATCACCGGCCAGGTCGAGATCGCGCTGCGTGCCGCGCCCGGCGACCGCGGCACGGAGATCGCCGTGCGGATCCCGGACGGCTCCACCGTCACCAGCGGCCGGGTACGAAGCGCGTTACGCGAGACCCGCTCCCTGCTGGAAGCCGGTGACGTGTTGCTGCCGCACGGCCCGGCGACCACCGTCCCCACCCTGACGAACCGCCCGTTGCAGGCCGCTACCCGGCACGGCCGGGAGGGAGGGCTGCTGTGAAGGCGTTGCAGTGGCAGGGCGTCAACAAGCTGGCCGTCGGCCAGGTCCCGGATCCGGAGCTGCGCAACCCCGGCGACATGATCGTGCGGGTCACCCGCACCGTGACCTGTGGGTCCGATCTGCACCTGCTCGGCGGCTACATCCCGTTCATGCAGAAAGGCGACGTGCTCGGCCACGAGTTCCTCGGCGAGGTCGTCGAGGTCGGCCCGGACGTGCGCAATCACCGGATCGGCGACCGGGTGGTCGTCTCCTCGTTCATCTCCTGCGGCAACTGCTGGTACTGCGACCAGAAGCTCTACTCGCTCTGCGACAACGGCAACACCAACCCGGCGATCACCGAGACACTCTGGGGCCAGGCGCCGAGCGGCTGTTTCGGCTACTCGCACGCGATGGGCGGCAACGCCGGCAGCCATGCCGAGTACATCCGGGTGCCGTTCGCCGACGTCGGCGCCTTCACCGTCCCGGACGCAGTCAGCGACGAGCGTGCCCTGTTCGCCTCCGACTCCGCCTCCACCGGCTGGATGGGCGCCGACCTCGGCGGGGTCAAACCCGGTGACGTGGTCGCCGTCTGGGGCGCCGGGGCGGTCGGGCAGATGGCCGCCCGAGCCGCGGTGCTGCTCGGCGCCGACCGGGTGATCGTCATCGACCGCCTCGACGACCGGCTCGGCCAGGTGCGACAGCACACCGGCGCGGAGACGCTCCATTACGAGCGCGATGACGTGGCCGGTGAGCTGCGCGAACGCAGCGGCGGCCGGGGTCCGGACGTGTGCATCGAAGCGGTCGGCATGGAGGCGCACGCACCCGGGCCGCACTTCGGTTACGACCAGATCAAACAGCAGTTGCGGCTCCAGACCGACCGGCCGATCGCGGTCCGCGAGGCGATCCACGCCTGCCGCAAAGGCGGCTCGGTCTTCGTCCTGGGTGTCTTCGCGGGCTTCGTCGACAAGTTCCCGCTGGGCGCGCTCATGAACAAAGGCCTCACGGTACGCGGGGCGCAGATGCACGGGCAGCGTTACATCCCGATGCTGCTGGACCGGATGGCCAAGGGCGAACTGGTCACCGAGCACCTGGCCACGCACGTGATGCCGCTGGACGAGGCGCCCGAGGGCTACCGGATGTTCAAGGAGAAGGAGGACGGCTGCGTCCGCGCCGTCTTCATCCCCTGAGCGCCCTCTGCACGGGCCCGGCAACGTCGCTCGCCCACCGGTGCGACCAATTGTGGGCGTCACGACGCCGGGCCCGGTCCGGATGGCTGTTCCTCCGCGCGCCGGCCATCAGAGTGTGACCCAGCGGCCGGAGGCGGCGGACTCGGTCACCGCGTCGAGGACGGCGGCGGCCGCGATCGCGTCGGCCAGAGTGGCGCCGTGCGGCACACCCTCGGCGATCGACCGCAGGAACAGCCCCGCCTCGATCACTTTCAGGTCGTCGAAGCCCAGCGGGATCCCGGCCCCCGGCTGGAAGTCGCCGTGCGCGCCGTCGCCCGGGCCCACGAAGACGGTCGCGTCACCGATCCGTAGTTCGCCCGTCCGGCGGAAGTCCCAGGACAGCACGCCGCCGGTGCCGTGCACGGTGAACCCGTAGTGGTTCTGTTCACCGGCCGCGACCCGGCTGGCCTCCAGGGTCACCCGCGCCCCGGAACGCATCCGCAGCAGGGCGGCGAACCAGTCCTCGTTCTCGACCGGGCCGGGCTCACCCGTACCCCGCTGGTGTCCGGAGGTGGCGCCCGCCGGGCGCGGGCGTTCCGTGATGAAGACGGCCGTGTCGGCGGTCACCGCGACCACCTCGCCGAGCAGGTGCCGGATCAGGTCGGCGGCGTGCGAGCCCAGGTCACCGAGCACCCCGCTGCCACCGCGGGCCCGTTCGAAACGCCAGCTCAGCGCCGAGTCGGGAGCGGCCGCGTAGTCGCTGAAGAAACGGAACCGGGCGTGCGTGACCCGGCCGAGCCCACCGGTCCGCAGGATCTCCCTGGCGCGGGCCACGGCCGGTGCGTGCCGGTAGTTGAAACCGACGCTGATCCGCACGTCACCCACGATGGCGCGGGCGTCGGCGGCGCTCAGGCCGACCGGCTTCTCGATCCACAGGTGCCGTCCGGCCGCGGCGAACGCGGCGCCGATCTCCCGGTGCAGGAAGTTCGGCGCGGTCACGCTGACCGCCGCGATCCGCGGGTCGTCGAGCAGTGCCCGCCAGTCGGTGGTGGCGGTGGCGAACCCGTACTGCCCGGCGGCTTCGGCGGCCCGGCCCGGCACGTCGTCGGCGACCGCGATCAGCTCGGGCCGTGGCAGCCGCGGATAGTGGTGACCGATGCGCGCGTACGCCCGGGTGTGCGCCCGGCCCATCCACCCGAACCCGATCACCGCGACGCCGATCGATGCCATTCCGGCATCGTAGGCACGGATCATCCCTGAGCGGCGGGTCACCCGATCGCGGTCTCCCGCACCGGTGGCACCTGCGGTTAGGTGGGGGCGTGGGTGAGAAGACCTATGCCGACACGTTCGACGCCGACGCCGCCGAGTGGCTGCGCTCCGGTGGGCCAGCCGGTGAATATGTGGAGATCTCCCGTCTGCCCGACGGCGGCGCCGCGATGCGCAACTCCGAGGACCCGGCCACGATCCTCTTCTTCACGAAGGGTGAGTGGGACGCCTTCACCGGCGGCGTCCACGACGGAGAGTTCGACATCTGATCCCCGGTGCGCCGCACCCGCGCGTCCCCGGCACACCTCCGCGGCGGCGCTCTCTCGAAGCGTTCGGGACAGCCGCCCACGACCAGCCAGGACCACCAACCGAACGAGGTCCTCCGCAGGTGCCGGTGGCGTTTGCCGCGACGCGAACGCCACCGGCACAGTGGATCAGGCCGGGTCGAGGGCCAGGGCGTCGAAGATGAAGTTCGGGCTGAGGAACGTCTCTCCGCTGCTCCCGCTGACCACCGAGATCGACAGGGTGTTGGCGCCGGTCTTCAACGCGCTCGCCGGGATCGTGTACGTGTAGGTGGTGTTGACGCCCCGCCACGTGCCACGGGTGACGTTGCGCGAGTTCAGGTTCACCGGGGCCGGTGACGCCGACGCCGGTGAGGTGTAGCCGCCGATCGCGACGGCGGGGCGGCCGCCGGCGAAACTCGACGTGGTGGCGATGCGCAGCCTCACACCGTTCGCCGGGACCGAGGCGAGACCGAAGCTCAGCGCGGTCGGCGAGTTGACCGCCTTGAACTCGGCCATCGGGAAGCCGGAAGCGCCGGACGAGACGGAATACGTGCCGACCTTCCAGGCCGCCATCCGGGTGTCCGACGGGTGCATCGTCTCGATCTTGTCAGCGTTGCGGAACCCGGCCGGGGTGCCGTCGAACGTGCCGAGCTGGAACAGCGTGCCGGCCGCCGGGACGTTGCCGGACATGGCGAGCGAGGTGGTCGCGCCGGCGGTGACGGTGATCGTCCTGGTGGCTCCGACGGCCAGCTCACCGGCGTACAGGGTGGCGGTGTAGGTGCCCGGTTTGATGTGCCCGATCACGAACTTGCCGGACTTGACCTGACCCCAGTACTGGCCGTTGGCGCCGGCCAGGGCGACGGTCGCTCGCAGCCCGTTCCAGGTTCCGGACGCGGTGCCACTCACACCGCCGCGCTGCGCGTTGGAGAGCATCCCGGGGATGAACGACGCCAGGAAGTCCATGCTGCGGGCGGTCGGGGCCTCGCCGTCGGTGAGGGTCAGCGCGTACGGCCCGTGCAGGCCCAACCGCAGCGCCCCGGTCTGCTGGTGACCGCTGAACATGTAGTGCGTGATGTTCACGGCGCTGCCGGTGTCGTTGACCTCGATGTCCCGGAAGAACGGTCCGCCTGAGGTCATGTCCACGTACGCGGGCAGGATGTACGCCCCGTGCCCGGTCCCGCGGGCGCCGAACGGCTGCTGCGCGACCAGCCGCTGCGAGCTGTAGAACTTGGAGGCGGTCCGCCCGGCGGTGTCGGCGAAGACGTCGGAGCCCTCGACCGTGGTGGTGAATCCGCCGGTCTTGGCCGCGGTCGGGGAGGTGGTCAGCAGCGACGGCTTGAGCCGGGCGATGAACCGGGCCTCACCCGGGTTCAGCGCCTTGCCGATGTTCGTCGCCATGTAGATCGTGTTGTCGTTCCTGCGGGCGAAGTAGTACTGGGTAACGCCGATCGACGTGTTCGCCACACTCACCAGGATGGAGCTGCCGCTGTTGAAGGTCTTGCTGGTCACCGTCGCGGACGACCAGCCGGACTCGAACTGGCCGGCGGCGTAGCCGGACGCGGCCATCTCGGTGCCGTTGTGTTTCAGCGACGTCATGTTGCCGTTGGCGCCGTTGATCGTGAACGACAGGCCGGAACCGGTGTCGAAGCTGACGTTCGCGGCGGCATTGGCCCAGGGCTGGCCGACGCCGAGCAGGCCGGCTCCGGCCAGGACGGCGGCCGAGGCGAGGCTCGCGGCCAGGGCCTTGCGGCGCTTCCGGGAGGCGGGACGCCGGTGCGAGGAGATGGACATGCCGATATGTGGTCCCGGGCGCCGGAAAGGTTGCTCCGGTTCGGAGAGAGTTCTCGAACTAGAGTGATCGCTCGTGACGGTCTTTCAGATCGGGGAGGCTGCCGACCTGCTCGGCGTCAGTCCGGACACGATGCGCCGCTGGGTCGACGCCGGGCGGCTCGCCGCGGGCCGCGACGAGCACGGGCGCCGGGTCATCGACGGTGTCGAGCTGGCCGCCTTCGTGCGCGCCCAGGCCGCCGAGCCGGACGACCGCTCCGACGAGTCGTCCGCCCGCAACCGGCTGCGCGGCATCGTCACCGCCGTCGTCAAGGACACCGTGATGGCCCAGGTCGATATCCAGGCCGGCCCGTTCCGGCTGGTGTCGCTGATGAGCCGGGAAGCCGTCGACGAACTCGACCTCCAGGTCGGATCGATCGCGGTCGCCGTCATCAAGTCGACGACCGTGGTGGTCGAGCGGGCGCCGAAGGGACGTCATTGAGGACGCGCGTGCCCGTACCCCTGCTGGTGCCCGCGATCTTGGGGTTGATCTTTCTGATCCTGCCGCTCGTGGGGCTGCTCGCGCGGACCCCGTGGGCCACTCTGGGTGAGCGGCTGACCGAACCGGGCGTGGTGGCGGCGCTGCGGTTGTCGCTGCTCACCTCGACCATGGCGACCGTGCTGTGCCTGGTGCTCGGCGTGCCGCTGGCGTGGCTGCTGGCACGCGTCGAGTTCCCGGGGCGGCGGCTGGTCCGGGCGCTGATCACCGTGCCGCTGGTGCTGCCGCCGGTGGTCGGGGGCATCGCGCTGCTGCTGGCGCTGGGCCGGCGCGGGCTGCTCGGGCAGTGGCTGGACCAGACGTTCGGGATCAGCCTGCCGTTCACCACCGCTGGTGTGGTGATCGCGGAGTCGTTCGTGGCGCTGCCGTTCCTGGTCATCGCGGTCGAGGGGGCGCTGCGCGGCGCCGACACCCGCTACGAGGAGGCCGCCGCGACGCTCGGGTCGAAACGGTGGACGACCTTCACCCACGTGACGTTGCCGCTGGTGGCGCCAGGGATCGCGGCCGGTGCGGTGCTCTGCTGGGCGCGGGCGCTCGGCGAGTTCGGCGCCACCATCACCTTCGCCGGAAACTATCCGGGCATCACCCAGACCATGCCGCTCGCGGTCTACCAGACCATGGAGAGCGGCGACCTGGAAGGCGCCGTGGTGCTCAGCCTGATCCTGCTGGTGGTCTCGGTCGCCATCCTGGCCGGCCTGCGTGACCGCTGGCTGACCGCGCCATGACCGCACCTCTGCTGGACGCCCGCCTCGTCGCCGAGCGGGGCGCCTTCCGGCTCGACATCGGCCTGCGGATCGCGGCGGGCGAGACGGTCGCGCTGCTCGGCCCGAACGGCGCGGGCAAGACCACGGCGCTGCGCGCCCTCGCCGGACTCACCCCGCTCGCCGGTGGTCACCTCACCCTCGACGGCAAGGACGTGACGCGTACGCCCACCGAGCACCGCCCGATCGGTGTGGTGTTCCAGGACTACCTGCTGTTTCCGCACCTCAGCGCCCGTGACAACGTGGCGTTCGGTCCCCGCCGGCACGGCCTGGACCGGGCGGCCGCGTACGCGGTGGCCGACCGCTGGCTGGAACGGGTCGGCCTGGCCGAGCACGGCCGCCGCAAGCCCCGGCAGCTGTCCGGCGGGCAGGCGCAGCGGGTGGCGCTGGCCCGGGCGCTGGCCGTCGACCCGGTCCTGCTGCTGCTCGACGAGCCGCTCGCGGCGCTGGACGCCCGCACCCGGCTGGAGACCCGCGGCGAATTACGTCGCCACCTGGCCGAACATCCGGGCGCCACACTGATCGTGACGCACGACCCGCTCGACGCCCTGGTCCTGGCGGACCGGCTGGTCATCGTCGAGCAGGGCCGGGTGGTGCAGGAGGGGGACGCGGCCGCCGTGACGGCCCGCCCGCGCACCGACTACGTGGCCCGGCTCGTGGGGCTCAACCTGTACCGCGGCCGGGGTGACGGCCACGCCGTCGAGCTGTCCGACGGATTCGTCCTGACCAGCACCGACGTGGTGCACGGCGACACCTTCGTGGCGTTCCCGCCGGCCGCCGTGGCCCTGCACCCGCACCAGCCCGAGGGCAGCCCGCGCAACACCTGGCCGGCCGTCCTCGCCGACGTCCAGCAGCACGGCGACAACCTGCGGGTGCGCCTGGACGGCCCGATCTCGGTGGCCGCCGACATCACCCCGGCGGCCGCCGCCCAGATGCGTCTGGCGCCCGGACATCAGCTGTGGGTGGCGGTCAAGGCCGCGGAGACCCGCGCCTACCCGGCGTCCGGGTAGCGGGTTGACGCGGTGTGGCCGTCGTGGCGACTCGCGCCGGACCGGTGTCCGGGTGTCGGTTCGACGCGGTGTGGCCGCTGCGGCGACTCGCGCCTACCCGGCGTCCGGGTAGCGGCTTGACGCGGTGTGGGCATCGGCGGGCCGAGTGTCCGGGCCGAGCCCAGCCGCCGGGCCGGCGCGACCAACGGTGGGGAGTCCGGCCACTGACCGACCGGCTCACTCGAACGTGACCGTGGCCTCGGGAACTCCCCGGGCGCGGGCCACGTGGGCCGCCTCCTCCTCGACGAGCCCGCGCCGGGCCGCGGACAACGGCGCGAACACGGTGACCGTCAGATCGACCCGCCTGCGCCCGGACATCCGGGCCCGCCACACCCCGGCGATCTCCCCGTCCACCAGCAGGGCGCCCGGATTGCCGAGGATCCGCCACACCGCCTTCTGCCGCTCCCGGCCGGGCACCAGCAGGTCCCGGTCGCGGGATTGGAGCAGCGGATCCATGGCGGGCAGCCAGCGGGCCCCGCGAGGCTCCGGCGCCGACTCGAGGAGCCCGGCCGACGCCTCGGGCAGCCAGGCCCGCTTTCCGTCCACCCGGACCTCGGCCAGGCCGTCCGGCCACTCCCGCCGCACCACCGCGGTGGTGGTGCCCAGATACTTGGCGACCTCGGCCGGCGACGCCGGCCCGAGGAACCGCAGACAGGTCTCGACCAGCCGGCCGAAACCCTCGTTGCGGGACGGCATCGGCGGCCCGCCGGGGATCGGGCCGAGCATCGCGTCCCTGCCCCGGGAAAGCACCTCCACCCCGCCGGCCAGCCCGGCATGCTGCCAGACATTCGACGCGATGTGCCGCGCACCGCACGGCTTGCAGTCGTAGGTCAGCTCGGCCGGCACCCGGCGGCTCACCTCGGTGCTCACCTCACCCCGGGGCATCGGCGCGGTCAGCACCTCGCGGAACGCCTCCGCCGTCGCGGTGAACGCGCGCACCCCCAGCGGCGTCGCCTCCGGGATCTGGCCGCTCCTGATCCGGGCGGCCGCGTCGTCGTCACCGACCGGCCACAACCGCCCGGTGAGCGCTGCCAGATCGGCGCGGCGATGCCGGTGCGGTGCCCCGCGCGCCGCCCAGACGCTGATCAGACGGTCGTCGTCGAGCTCGCCCACGGTCCGCGCGGCGAGCGCCACCCGGGCCGAATCCGGCGTGAAATCCTGCACGCCGAGGTCGAGGACGGGCAGGTCGGCGGGGCGGGCGTCAGAGCGCTCGGTCAGACCCTGCACGGCCAGCCGGTAGGCCATCACACGCGCGCGATCGACGGCGATCATCGGCGCTCCTCTCGGTCACCGCCGACCGTACCGCCGGGACGCGACGTTTCGCCGGCGATCATGTCGCGGCCCGGAACGGGCCTCCACGTACTCCCAGGTGTCCAGCACCGTCGGCCCGCGCGGCCCGGCCTGCTGGATCGGCGGCTCGGCGGCCGGACGATACCCGCAGCGGCGCGCCACCGACGTGCTCGCCGTGTTGCCCCGGTCGATCCGCAGCAGCAGCCGCCGCAACCCCAGCGTGTCGAACGCGTACCCGGTGAGAAGCGACAGTGCCGCCGACGCCAGGCCGCGCCGCCGGAACGGCCGCCCGACCAGGTAGCCCAGCTCCGCCTCGTGTGACTCGGACCGCACGTTGAACAACAGCACCTCGCCGAGCGGCGGCCCGCCGTCGGCGGTGATCGCGAGCTGGATCCGGCTGCCGCTGACCCGGCCCTGACGGGCCCGCCGCAGATAGGCGAGCCCGGCCTCCACATCGAACGGCGACGGCATCAGAGTCCAGCGGGCAATGTCCGGTTCGTCCAGCAGAGCGACCAGATCGTCGAGATCCTCGGAGCGCCATTCCCGCAGCACGACACCGGTACCCGCCAGCCTCAGCGGGTAGGGCAACGGGCTGACGGTCACCCCTGAATCGTGCCGGTAAGAACACCTTTGCGGCTAGTAGCGATCGACATGAAGGCCGTGAACAGTTCTTTACCGTCCCCCGGTCGGATAGCGGACACCGCTCTTGGGGACGCGGGGCCTCTTCGCCGGCCTCACCATCGAGCACCGGTACGAACCGGACGCCCCGGGCCCGGTGTTCAGCGGCCCGGGACACCGGCACGTCCTCGAGGTGATCGCCTGGTCAGAGCCGCTGGACGGTGATCTCCAGCCCGGCCGCGCGGAGCCGGTCGACCAGGGCGTCACCGATCCCGGTGGCGGGGGTGAGCACGCCGCCGGGTGACTCCGGCAGGCGGTCCCGGTCGAGGGCCAGCGCCAGGGCGGACTCGCCGAGCATCACGGCGGTCGCCGCGTACCCCGGATCGCCTTGAGCCTTGACCCGGGCGCGATAGCGCGCCCCCGACGTGGTCGTGGTGAAGATTTCCAGGGTGAAGTGGCCGTTGCGCCGGGCGTCCTCGCTCGGTCCGGTGCCCGGCGCCGGCAGGATCCGGTCCAGCAGGAACCGGGCGGGTGGCAGCGCGAAGCCGAGGACCAGGGCGTTCAGCCCGGCTTTGAGAGCCATCGCGGTGAACGGGCCGCTCACCCGCATCACCTCGCGGTAGCGGAACCGGCGACCGTAGGCCCAGTCGCGCAACGCGTTGCTGCGCCGCACCACCCGGGTGTTGTAGGACGCCATCACGAACGGCGCGAGGTGGCCGCGCAGGCCGGGATCCACTTCGGATCCGGGCAGCGACACCATGTCCGGTTGCCGTCCGAGATCCGGCTCGGCCGTCCGGTCCGGGCTCAGCGAGTACGGGCTCGCAGCGACCCGCCGCAGCCCGCGGTCCTTCTTCATGACGTCGACCTGGTGGCGCATCGAGTCGATGGTGCCGCCGCTGAAACCGCCGCGCGCCCGGATCACGACGAGCGTGGTGTCGGTCATCTCACCGGCGTCGTCCGCGCGCACCGCCGCATGCAGGACGTGAACGCCGATATCGGACGGGATCGAATCGAAGCCGCAGGAGTGGACGATCCGTGCGCCGGTGCGCTGAGCGGTCTCATGGTTCTCGTCGATGCTGTCCCGGGCGAACAGCACCTCACCGGTGAGGTCCACGTAGTCGGTACCGGTTTCGGCGCATGCGCGGGCCAGCGCGCGGCCGTACTTCGCATACGGCCCGACGGTGGTCACCACCACACGGGCGCGGCCGGCCATCGTGGTCAGCGCCGCCTCGTCGGCCGCGTCGGCGACCACGACCGGCCAGTCGACACCGAGGTCGCCCGCCACCTTCTCCAGTTTCGAGCGTGACCGTCCGGCCAGCGCGATGCGGGCGCCGGACGGCGCGTGTTCGGCCAGGTGGCGTGCGGTGAGCACGCCCACGAAACCGGTTGCGCCGTAAACGATCACGTCCAGTTCCCGCTGTGACTCGCTCATGGCTGCCGATTGTGCACCCTCGGTGGACCGTGCGCTCGCCGTGCACGCGGTCGAAGGCGCGGCGCGCCGAGATCACGACGTTATCCACACAAAGGAAGATCAAAGCCGCTAATTTGTGACTTACAACTCCATTGCCGCTGCACGGTCATGCCCGTCGGGCGCGGCGAGTAGGCAGCCCGCGATGCGGGCACCGTGGCCGGAACGCCGAGTCCTGCCGCTGGTCACGGTCCAGACGAACTCGAACGGCAAGGAGCGGGGGACCCAAGAGTTCCTCGGCGCTGATGCGCCTCGGGGTGAAGCCGCCACACCGGCGGCCGGGCACCTCTGCCCGAACCCGACAGCTGACCTCGTAGGCGTGGAGGACAAGCTCATGGTTCAGATCAGGAAACAGTTCCAACGGGTGGTCGGGCTCGTCGCGGCGAGCCTGGCCGGCGGCGTGGTCCTCGCCGGGCCGGCCGCCCCCGCTCAGGCCTCCGTCAACTGGGAGGCCATCGCGAACTGCGAGTCCGGAGGCAACTGGCGTATCAACACCGGAAACGGGTACTACGGCGGTCTGCAGTTCAGCCGCAGCACCTGGCGCGCCTACGGCGGCGGCCGGTACGCGAGCACCGCCAACCGGGCCAGCAAATCGGAGCAGATCGCCATCGCCGAGCGGGTGTTGCGGGGCCAGGGGATCAGGGCCTGGCCGCACTGCGGGCCCCGGCACGCCTACCGGCCGGCCGCGTCCCGGAAGACCCGGGTCGTCCGCACCTTCGCGCTCCGCTCCTCGGCCACCAGCACGGGGGGCACCTACGTGGTGCGCCGCGGTGACACGCTGGCACGGATCGCGGCCCGCCACGACGTCCGGGGAGGCTGGCGTGCCCTCTACCGCGCCAACGCTCGGGTCCTGGACAGCCCGCACCGGCTGCTCGTGGGGCAGCGGCTGAAACTCTAGAAAGTGGGCCCGGCGCGATTTGAACGCGCGACCTACCGCTTAGGAGGCGGTTGCTCTATCCACTGAGCTACGAGCCCGACGCCCTGAGGGTACCAGCAGGCGGGGTCCGGGTCGGCGCGGCCGACCCGGGCCCCGGGGAACTGCCGGCGGTGTCAGGCCAGGTCGAAGCGGTCCAGTTCCATGACCTTGACCCACGCCTTGACGAAGTCGGTGACCAGCTTCTCCTTGGCGTCGTCGCTGCCGTAGACCTCGGCCTGCGCGCGCAGGATCGAGTTCGAGCCGAAGATCAGGTCGGCCCGGGTGGCGGTCCACCTCACCTCGCCGGTCCGCCGGTCGCGGCCCTCGAAGGTCTCGCCCTCGGAGTCGGTGGCCGACCAGGTGAGGCCGAAGTCGAGCAGGTTGGCGAAGAAGTCGTTGGAGAGCACGCCCGGCGTCGCGGTGAAGACGCCGTGCTGCGAGCCGCCCGCGTTCGCGCCGAGCACCCGCAGGCCGCCGACCAGCACGGTCAGCTCCGGCGCGGTCAGCGTGAGCAGCTGCGCCTTGTCGACCAGTAGCGCCTCGGTGGGGCGGTTGTGACCCTTCGCGAGGTAGTTGCGGAAGCCGTCGTGGGTCGGCTCCAGCACCGCGAACGAGGCGGCGTCGGTCTGCTCCTCGGTCGCGTCGGTACGGCCCGGGGTGAACGGCACCTCGATGTCGAAACCGCCGTCCTCGGCGGCCTTCTCGACGGCCGCCGTGCCGGCCAGCACGATCAGGTCGGCCAGCGAGATCTTCGTGGCGCCACCGGCCGCGTTGAACTCGGCGCGGATGCCCTCGAGCACGCCCAGCACCTTGCTGAGCTGCGCCGGGTCGTTGGCCTCCCACTGGTTCTGCGGGGCCAGGCGGATGCGGGCGCCGTTCGCGCCACCGCGCTTGTCGGTGCCACGGAACGTCGACGCCGACGCCCACGCCGTCGCGACCAGCTCGGAGACCGACAGGCCGGAGGCGAGAACCTTGGCCTTGAGCTCGGCGACCTCGGCCGCGCCGACCAGTGCGTGGTCGACGGCCGGCACCGGGTCCTGCCAGATCAGCGGCTCGGACGGGACCTCTGGGCCGAGGTAGCGGGTGATCGGGCCCATGTCACGGTGGGTCAGCTTGAACCAGGCCTTGGCGAAGGCCTTGCCGAACTCCTCCGGGTTGTCGTGGAACCGCTTGGAGATCGGGCCGTAGACCGGGTCGAAGCGCAGCGCCAGGTCCGAGGTCAGCATCCGCGGCTCCTGCCGCTTCGACGAGTCGAACGCGTGCGGCACCAGGTCGGAGCCCGCGCCGTTCTTCGGGCGCCACTGGTGTGCGCCGGCCGGCGACTGGGTGAGCTCCCACTCGTACGCGAAGAGGATGTGGAAGAACTCGTTGTCCCAGCGGGTCGGGTGGTAGGTCCAGGTGACCTCCAGGCCGCTGGTGATCGCGTCGGCGCCGACGCCGGTGCCGAAGCTGCTCTTCCAGCCCAGGCCCTGCGCCTCGATCGGGGCGGCCTCGGGCTCCGGGCCGACGTGTTCGGCCGGGCCGGCGCCGTGGGTCTTGCCGAAGGTGTGGCCGCCGGCGATGAGCGCCACGGTCTCCTCGTCGTTCATGCCCATCCGGCCGAACGTGTCGCGGATGTCGCGGGCCGAGGCCAGCGGGTCGGGGTTGCCGTTCGGCCCCTCCGGGTTGACGTAGATGAGGCCCATCTGCACGGCGCCGAGCGGATTGGCCAGCTCCCGCTCGCCGCTGTAGCGGTTGTCGCCCAGCCAGGTGTCCTCGGAGCCCCAGTTGACGTCCTCCGGCTCCCAGACGTCCGCGCGGCCGCCGCCGAAGCCGTACGTCTCGAAGCCCATGCTCTCCAGGGCCACGTTGCCGGCCAGGATCATCAGGTCGGCCCAGGAGATGTTCTTGCCGTACTTCTTCTTGACCGGCCAGAGCAGCAGCCGGGCCTTGTCCAGGTTGCCGTTGTCCGGCCAGCTGTTCAACGGCGCGAAGCGCTGCTCGCCACCGCCCGCGCCGCCGCGGCCGTCGAAGGTCCGGTAGGTGCCGGCGCTGTGCCACGCCATGCGGATCATGAGCGGGCCGTAGTGGCCGAAGTCGGCCGGCCACCAGTCCTGCGACTCGGTCAGGATCGCGGCGATGTCCGCTTTCACGGCCGCCAGGTCGAGGCTCTGGAAGGCCTCGGCGTAGTTGAAGTCACCACCCAGCGGGTTGTGCGCCGGCGGGTTGTGGTGCAGCGCGCTCAGGTCGAGCTGGTTGGGCCACCAGTCGCGGTTCGACCGGCCGCCGTGGAAGCCGGAGCCGCCGTGTGCCACGGGGCAGCCGCCCTGGGCGGCCTTCTGCTCGAGTCGTTCCTGGGCGGCGAGTTCGTCTGCCACGAAATCCTCCGGGTAGCGGCGATGGGTCGGCGACGAGTCTGCCTTGCTTTTCTGGAATGAGTCAAGAAAACGAGAGGCGTTCAATCTCTCCCGGTGAAGTTCGAAGGTCACTCAAAGTGTCTTTGTGATGCCGTTCGGTGACTTGTAGTCGATCTGCTTTACCGGTGGGTAACAATGCCTCTACGTTCTGACGTCCGTACCGAAGTGGACGATGAACGGCTCGAAAATCCTTCTCCGAGTACTGCTCACAATGCCCTACCGTTACCTTCCTGAGAATCTTTCGTCATCAGCGGTACCTACGCTGCGGCGGATCAACTTCCTTCGGAGGGTCAACCTCGATGCGTTCCTACATACGCAGCGTGGGTGACGCCGGATGGTCTCTTCCAGTGCCGAGAACCCCTGCGGGTTTGCGTGCGCTGGGTGCTGCCGTCCTGGCGACCACGCTCGGTCTCAGCCTTACCGGCCCGGTTGCCGCCGCAACGGACGCGCCGTTCATCAGCGAGATTCACTACGACAACGTGGGCGCCGACAGCGGCGAGGCCGTTGAGATCGAGGCCCCGGTCGGATTCGACCTGAGTGGCTGGCAGCTCTACCTCTACAACGGCAGCGGCGGCGTCACGTACTCGCCGACGACCACGCTCAGCGGCGTCGTCTCGGCCTCCGGCGTGCACAAGGTCACCATCGCCGGCCTGCAGAACGGCGCCCCGGACGGCATCGCCCTGGTCAAGCCGAGCGGTGAGGTCGCCGAGTTCCTCAGCTACGAGGGCGTCGTCACCGCCACCAACGGCCCGGCGGCCGGCCAGGTCAGCGTCGACATCGGAGTGTCCGAGCCGGACACCACGCCGGTCGGCCAGTCGCTGCAGAAGATCGACGGCGTCTGGAAGGCCCCGGCCACCGCCACCTTCGGCACCCTCAACACGGCCACCACTCCCGAGGATCCCGAGGATCCGGAGGAGCCCGGAACCGGCTGCGCCACCCCGGCCACCCACACGATCGCCCAGGTGCAGGGCACCGGCACGGCCTCCGGCCTGGCCGGCTCGACCGTCACCGTCGAGGGCGTCGTCACGGCCGACCACCGCACCGGCGGCTACAACGGCGTCTACCTCCAGACGGCCGGCACCGGCGGCGACCGGCCGGTCGCCGCGGGCACCGCGTCCGACGGCATCTTCGTCTACCTGACCTCGAACACCGCGAACCACCCGTCGGTGGCCGTCGGCGACCAGGTCCGGGTCACCGGCACGGTGAGCGAGTACAACGGGCTCACCCAGATCACCATCGCCGCGAAGGCGGACGTGCAGGTCTGCGCGAACAACGCGACCCTGCCCGCGCCGGTCCCGCTGGCCCTGCCGCTGGACGACGTGGCCCGCGAGTCCGCCGAGGGCATGCTGGTCGCCCCGGTCGGCACCTACTCGGTATCGGACGTCTACAACACCAACCGGTACGGCGAGATCATCCTCGCGGCCGGCAGCGCCCCGGCCCGGATCCCGACCGACGCGGCCCGGCCCGGCAGCGACGCCGCCGTCCAGCGGAAGGCCGCCAACAAGGCCGGTCGCGTCCTGGTCGACGACGGCAGGACGACCAACCTGGCCACGGCCAACCTGGCCCCGCCGTACTTCTCCGCCACCGAGCCGCTGCGCGTCGGCGACACCGTGGAGAAGTTCGGCCCGAGCGTCCTGAGCTACGGCTTCAGCGAGTGGCGCCTCCAGCCGGCCACCCCGGTCGACGCGAACACCCCGGCGGCCGCCCGCACCTCGTTCAAGGCCACCAACCCGCGGACCGCCGCCCCGGCGAACGTCGGCGGTGACATCAAGGTCGCCAGCTTCAACGTGCTGAACTACTTCGTCCACTTCGGTGGCGAGGCGCGCGGCGCGACCAGCGAGGCGGCGTTCGCCAAGCAGGAAGCGAAGATCGTCAAGGCGATCACCGCCCTGGACGCCGACGTCATCGCCCTCATGGAGATCGAGAACTCGGTCCGCTTCGAGGCGACCGAGACCCAGCTCGCGCTCAAGACCCTGGTCGCCGCCCTCAACGAGGTCGACGGCGCGGGCACCTGGGACTACGTCCGGTCGCCGGCCGAGCTGCCCGGCGCGGCCGAGCAGGACTACATCACCAGCGCGATCATCTTCAAGCCGGGCTCGGTGACGCCGAAGGGCGCCTCCAAGTCGGTCAACGACGAGACGGTGTGGGGCAACGCCCGCGAGCCGATCGCACAGACCTTCACCGCCGGCGCCATCGACTTCACCGTGGTCGCGAACCACTTCAAGTCGAAGAGCACCTCGGTCACCCCGACCGGTGACAACGTGGACACCGGAGACGGGCAGGGCGCCTACAATGGCGACCGGGTCCGGCAGGCGCAGGCGCTGGCCACCTTCGTCGAGGGCCTCGGCACCGACAACGTGATCCTGCTCGGCGACTTCAACTCGTACGGCCAGGAGGACCCGCTCCAGATCCTGTACGACAAGGGCTACACCGACGCGCACCCCGCGGACAAGTTCTCGTACGTCTACGGCGGCGAGTCCGGCTCGCTCGACCACGCCCTGGTCACCGACTCGATGAAGACCCGCGTCACCGGCGTCGACATCTGGAACATCAACTCGGTCGAGCAGTTCGCCTTCCAGTACGACGGCTACGCGCCGTTCTACGCGGAGAACCCGTACCGCTCCAGCGACCACGACCCGGTGGTCGTGGGTGTGGAGACCGGCCTGACCGGCCCGGTCGACCTCCAGCTGCTGAGCATCAACGACTTCCACGGCCGGCTCGAGGCACCGTCCACGGTGGGCGGCAAGCCCGTCGGTGGCGCCGCTCAGCTCGTCGGGCTGGTCGACCAGCTGCGGGCCGCGAACCCGAACACCGCGTGGATCTCCAACGGTGACAACATCGGTGCGTCGACCTTCATCTCGGCGATCGACAACGACAACCCGACCATCGACGTGCTGAACGCCGGTGGCCTGGCCGTCTCCGCGGTCGGCAACCACGAGTTCGACAAGGGCCTCGGCGACCTTCTCGGCCGGGTCCAGGACCGGGCCGACTTCCCGCTGCTGGGCGCGAACGTCTACAAGGACGGCAAGCGGGTCCTGCCCGGCTACGACGTGCAGAACCTGGGCGGCGTGCAGGTCGGCTACATCGGCGTCGTCACCGAGCAGACCGCCTCGCTGGTCAGCCCGGCCGGCATCGCCGGCGTCGAGTTCCGTGACCCGGTCGCCGAGGCGAACACCCTCGCCGCGCAGCTCTCCGACGGCGACGAGGCCAACGGTGAGGCCGACGTGCTCGTCCTGCTCGCCCACGAGGGTGCGCCGACCGAGAACATCGGCTCGGCCGAGGCGCTGGCGGCGGACCCGGTGTTCGGCCCGTTCACCCGGGTGAGCGCCGAGATCGACGCCATCTTCAGCGGGCACACCCACCAGCCGTACGCCTTCCAGATCCCGGTTCCGGGCGTGCCCGGCAAGACCCGCCCGGTCGTGCAGGCCGAGGACTACGGCGAAAAGCTGGGCAAGGTCGTCCTGACCTACGACCCGGCCACCGACCAGGTCACCGCCTCCACCTCCGAGCTGCTCACGGTGACCGGCTACCCGTCGAACACCGCGGTCGCCGGCATCGTCGCCGCGGCCAAGACGAACGCCACCGAGCTGGGCAAGCAGCAACTCGGCAAGATCACCGGCGACATCAAGCGGGCCTACACGGCCGCCGGCGCCGAGGACCGGGGCGCCGAGTCGGTGCTGGGCAACCTCATCGCGGACGTCCAGCTCGACCAGACCAAGGACGCCGGCCGTGGTGGCGCGCAGATCGCCTTCATGAACCCGGGCGGTCTGCGGGCGGACCTGCTGTACGGCACCGACGGCACGGTCACCTACTCGCAGGCGTTCGCGGTTCAGCCGTTCGCCAACGACGTGGTGACCCAGACCCTCACCGGCGCACAGATCAAGCAGGTGCTGGAGGAGCAGTGGCAGCCCACCGGGGCCTCCCGGCCGGTGCTGCACCTCGGCTCGTCGAAGGGGCTCACCTACTCCTACGACGTGAACCAGCCGCGCGGCTCGAAGATCATCGCGTCGTCGCTCAAGCTGAACGGGGTCACCCTCGACCCGAACGGCACCTACCGGGTCACGTCGAACTCGTTCCTCGCCTCCGGCGGTGACAACTTCACCACCCTCGGCAAGGGCACGAACAAGGTGACGACCGGCGACAACGACCTCACCATGCTGGTCAACTACTTCGCCGCGTACACGCCGATCACCGCGGACACCACGCCGCGCAGCACGCCCGGCGTCGTGGACGTCACCGCCCCGACGGGCGCCTACGCCCTGAACACGGCGGCGCTCTGGCCCGGTCAGACGGTCACCCTGACCGAGAGCGCGCTCGACGACGACGTCAGCGACAACGCGAAGATCACCCGGGTGGTGAACTGGGGCGACGGCAGCGCGGCCGAGACCCTGGCGGCCGGCGCGACCACCGCGACACACAAGTACGCCGCGGCGGGCAGCTACCCGGTCACCGTGACCCTCACCGACGAGGCCGGCAACAGCGGCCCGGCGACCTTCGACGGCGGGTCCACCGTGACCGTCGCGGCGCAGGCCGGAAAGTACACGCTGGACCCGAAGGCGATCTGGGCGTCGCAGTCGATCACCCTGAGCCTCAGCGGCGTCACCGGCGCCACCGAGATCTCGGTCGACTGGGGCGACGGCGTCACCACCCGCACCTCGGCGAACAACGCGACCGTGTCGCACGCGTACGCCAAGGCCGGGCTGTTCACGGTCAAGGCGACGCCGGTCAACCCGGCCGGCAACGGCTCCGCGGTGACCGTCGGCAAGGTTCTGGTCGCCCAGGACCTCTTCGCCCCGGAGATCCGCCTGGACGAGCCGCGTCACGAGGAGCGGATCTCGTCCTGGCAGACCCTCACCGGTTCGGCGTACGACCTGGGCGTCGGTGTCGCCTCCGCGAACGTCAAGCTGGTCCAGGAGCGTTCCGGCAAGTGGTACTACTACGCCGCCGGCACGTGGACCCGGGCGAACTCGGAGCGGGACGCCCAGGCCAAGGCCGCGGTGGTCAGCGCCACCCCGGACGCCAAGGGCGGCTGGAGCATCGCGCTCACCGGTGTCGCCAAGGGCAAGCTGGTGATCAGCTACTGGGCTGAGGACAAGGTCGGCAACGACTCGAAGGTCCGCGTCCACATCGCTCGCGTCACCAGGTAGCACGAACCAGGAAGGCCCCCGCCGTTCGATCGGCGGGGGCCTTTTTCGTGATTGAGCCGGTGCATTGGCTACCCACGTATCACCAGTGGTAACCGGTATTTTGATCACCGGCGAAGTGGGAGGGCCGGATGAGCGTCCGAGCGAGTCGATACTCGTGGATCGTTCTTGCCGTGGGGCTGGTGATTCTGGCACTCGGCGTCGTCCTCTTGATGAACGGCACGGCCGGGTGCGCCGCCACCGAGACACGCGTGGGCAACCAATGCTTCACGGTGGGTGACGGCAGTGGGCTGGCTCGCCCGCTGGACCAGCAGGGTGGCCGGATGACCGGGCTGCTCGTCATCGCGATCGGCGGAGTGGTCGGCGTCGCCGGCGGTTGGCTGACCTTCTTCGGCGACCGGTCGGTCACCCCGGCCACCGGCGTGGGCGACCGGATCGAGTTGGCCCGCCGGGAGGGCTGGCGGTTCCTCGACGTCGATCCCGACCTGCTGGCGGACTGGAGCGACACCCCCGACTTCGGTGAGGACCAGCCGGCGTACGCGGTGCTGCGCGGCGTTCACGACGACCTGGAGTTCGTGGTCTTCGACTATCGCAAGCCGGACACCGGCGAACTGGCCACCGCCTGGATCGTCTATCTGCCGCAGCCGTCCCGCACCTTCGTCAAGTGGGCGACCAGCCAGGACCCGCTCTACCGGCGCCCGCTCAACATGGTGGGCGTGCGCTCCGACGCGATCGTCGACATCGGCCGGCGGGTGCATCGCTCCGTCGAGCCGGAGAGCATCCTGCGGCAGGTCCGGGCGCTGGCCGAGATCATCCGCCGGTTCGAGAGCCAGGCCGCCGCCGGTTCCTGACCGACCTCAGCTTCGCCGGTAGGCCGCCTCGGCCCGCTGCTTGCGCAACCGGTGGACCGCGGCGCTCGCGGTGATCACCGCCCAGGCCGTCACGATCGATGCGGCGATCCACCAGCCCACCGCCACCAGGACGACGGCGGCGACGGCGATCAGGGTGGCCAGGAGGAACAGCGGAAACGGAGGGCGGCCGGTCGGTGACACGCTGAAGTTTCCGCCGCCCATCCGGGCACAGAAGTCGGGATCTTCGCGTCGAAGCTGGCGCTCCAACTGCGCCAGCCGTCGGCTGTCCTCTTTGCTGAGCATGTCCGCTACCTTCCGGTCCGCCGCGCCGGTGAAGCATGGATCGAGGTTGCGCGATCCCGATCAGAGCCCATTGTTACCTCTGAGTTGCCCAGGTGATACGTCTGCGTGTGCCGAATTTTCGGTCCGTTCTGTTCCGGAGAGCGGGACCTACGGGAACTCGTCGCATCCGGTACAACGTCCCGTGGTAACGGGAATGACGGCCGGTCCAGGTCAGACCGGGTACCCGGGGCCGGAGGGCCGTTCCGGATCACGGCCGAACGGCCCGGAGGCCCCGGGTCCGGAGGGCCCGGGGGAGGGCGCGCGGCGGCGAGACGGCGCGATGGTCAGCGCAAGACCGATTCTGAACATGGCGCGACGCCGGCTCGCTGTCCGAATCGTCCCACCGCTCCATCCGGCACCCCGCGGACCGGCAACCCGGCCCGCCCGGCCGGGACCGGTGGCCCGGTACCGAGGAACCTTCCGGTCCATCGACCACGGCGACGGTCGTGCCGCCCCGGTTGACAACAGACGCCGTCCCTGTGGACCGGTCAGGGCGCACAGGGACGGCGGCCGGCTCAGAGCGCGCGGCGCTCGGCCGACGCGGTGGCCAGGCGCTCCAGCACCGAGACGGTGGCGTCCCAGCCCATGCACGCGTCGGTCACCGACTGCCCGTAGGTGAGCTCGCCGCCCAGGTCCTGCCGGCCCGGCTCCAGGAAGCTCTCCAGCATCACACCGCTGATCGCGCGCTGCCCGGACTCCATCTGCCGCGCGACGTCCTCGGCCACGATCGGCTGCCGCATGTGGTCCTTGTTGCTGTTGCCGTGCGAGCAGTCGATGACCAGGCGCTCCGGCAGGCCCGCCTTGCGTAGCAGCGCGAGCGACGACTCGACGTCCTCGGCGCTGTAGTTGGGCTTGCCGCCGCCACCGCGCAGCACCAGGTGGCAGTCCGGGTTGCCGGCGGTGTGCAGGATCGCCGGGGTGCCCGAGTAGTCGATGCCGGGGAAGACGTGCTTGGCCTCGGCGGCCTGGATCGCGTCGACCGCTGTCGAGACGCTGCCGTCGGGGCGGTTCTTCATGCCGATCGGCATCGACAGGCCGGACGACAGCTGCCGGTGCACCTGCGACTCGACGGTCCGGGCGCCGATCGCGCCCCAGGCCACGGTGTCCGCGATGTACTGCGGGGTGATCGGGTCGAGGAACTCGACGGCCACCGGCAGACCCCGTCGCACCACCTCGAGCAGCAGCTTGCGGGCGGTCCGCAGACCGGCGCCGACGTCACCCGAGCCGTCCAGGGCCGGGTCCATGATCAGGCCCTTCCAGCCGACCGTGGAACGCGGCTTCTCGAAGTACACCCGCATCACGATCAGCAGGTCCTCGCTGAGCCGCTCGGCCTCGACCTTGAGCCGGTCGGCGTACTCGCCGGCGGCGACCGGATCGTGCACCGAACACGGGCCCACGACCACGATCAGGCGCTGATCTCGGCCGTTCAGCACGTCCTCGACCTGCTTGCGGCCGTTCAGCACGGTGTCGTGCAACTCGGAGGTCAGCGGCAGCTCGTGGTGAAGCAGGGCCGGGCTCATCAGCGGCACGACCTTCTCGATCCGCTGGTCACGGACGCGCTGCACCTCTGGGGCGGTCATGGTGATCTCTCTCCTTCGACCGGCCCTGCGTCAGAGCCGGTTTGCTCGGGGCAAACAAAAAGGCAGCGACGTCGTCGCTGCCTTTGCCGGCTCTGGCGGGTGTCTCAGGTCATGCGGTCATGGCCGAGGCACCGGCTTGAGCCGGCCTCGTAAACCAATAAAAGGACCACGTCCGAGACATGCCCGCCAGCATAACCACCTCAGCGCGCCGTTTGCAGCATCTCCGGCCGCTGTTCAGCTGTTGGGACGACAGGCGGGGAACCGAGCGGCAGCATCACGGTGAAGACGGTCTGGCCGGGACGGCTCTGCACACCCACCTTGCCCCGGTGCGAGGTGACCACGGCGTGCACGATCGACAGACCCAGACCGGTGCTGCCGGCCGCGCGTGACCGCGAGCTGTCACCCCGGGCGAACCGTTCGAAGATGCGCGGCACCACGTCCGGCTGGATGCCCGGGCCGTTGTCGATGACCTGGATCACCGCGGCGTTCGGCATCGCACCCACCTTGACCGTCACGGTCGAGCCCTCCGGCGTGTGGGTCCGGGCGTTGGCCAGCAGGTTCGCCACCACCTGGTGCAGGCGGGCGCCGTCGCCGATCACGGTGACCGGCTCGTCCGGCAGATCGAGTTGCCAATAGTGGGCCGGGCCGGCGGCGTGCGCGTCACTCGTCGCGTCGACGGCCAGCATGGTCAGGTCCACCGGGTCCTGAGCCAGCGGGCGGCCGGCGTCCAGACGGGCCAGCAGCAGCAGATCCTCGACCAGGGCGGTCATCCGCTTGGCCTCGGACTCCACCCGGTTCAGCACGTGCGCGATCTCGTCCGGCAGCACCTGGCGGCTGCGGCGGGACAGTTCGGCGTAACCACGGATCGCGGCGAGCGGGGTGCGCAGCTCGTGGCTGGCGTCCGCGACGAACTGCCGGACCTGCATCTCCGAGGCGTGCCGGGCCTCCAGCGCGTTGCCGACGTGGTCGAGCATGCGGTTGAGAGCGGCGCCGACCTGGCCGACCTCGGTGCGCGGATCGGTGTCGGCCTCGGGGACTCGCTGCGCGAGCCGCACCTCGCCGGCGTCCAGCTTCAGCTCGGAGACGCGGGTCGCGGTCGCCGCCACCCGATCCAGAGGCTGAAGGGTACGCCGGACGATGAGCGCCCCACCCCAGCCCGCGATGAGCAGCGAACCGGTGATGACACAGCCGGTGAACACCGCGACGGTGACGAGAGTGCTGTTGACCTTGCCCAGCGAGATGCCGAGGTAGACGACCTCCCCGTTGATCTCCGCGGCCATCACCCGGTACGCGGGCAGGGAACCGCCGAGATCGACGTCGGCCTTCTCACCGACCTGGACCTCGCTCTGGAGGGTGGCCAGCATCTCCGGGGACAGTTCGGCGAAGGTGTTGTCACCCGGCCGGTCCGACTCGGTCGACGTCTCCTCGGGCTGCACCAGGCCACCGCCCGGAACACCGTCGTCCGGGATCACGACGACGATGGAGCCGGTTCCCATCGCTCCGGTCGGGCCGTCGGCGATGGCTTCGCTGAGCTTCATCCTGAATTTGCTGGGACCGGGCATCCCCTGCTGCCCCTGTCCTGGACCGCTGATCCGTTTCCGCAGCTCGTTCAGGTCGTCGTCGAGCTGGCTGTGCAGGGACTCGTGCAGGAAGATCTCGGCGGTGCCGCCGACGACCAGGCCCAGCACCGACAGCAGCGCGATCATGATGGCGACGATGCGGGTGCGCAGCGACCAGCCCGCGGGATCGCGCCAGCGGGCGGACCGGGAGGTGTGGCCACGGGCCGGGGCGGCGGAGCCCATGCTCAGTCGGCCGGCTTGAGCACGTAACCGGCGCCGCGCATGGTGTGGATCATCGGCGCTCGGCCGGCGTCGATCTTCTTGCGCAGGTACGAGATGTACAGCTCGACGACGTTCGCCTGGCCCCCGAAGTCGTAGTTCCAGACCCGGTCCAGGATCTGCGGCTTGCTCAGCACCCGGCGCGGGTTGCGCATGAGGTAGCGCAGCAACTCGAACTCGGTGGCGGTCAGCGTGACCAGGTCGCCGCCCCGGCGCACCTCGTGCGAGTCCTCGTCGAGGGTCAGGTCGCCGACGACGAGCTGCGACTCCGTACGCATCGGGGCGTGCCCCATCCGCCGCATCAGACCACGCAGCCGGGCCACCACCTCCTCCAGGCTGAACGGCTTGGTGACGTAGTCGTCGCCGCCCGCGGTGAGGCCGGTGATCCGGTCCTCGACGGAGTCCTTGGCGGTGAGGAACAGCACCGGCACCTCGGGGGTCTCGCCGCGCAGCCGGCGCAGCACCTCGAGCCCGTCGATGTCGGGGAGCATCATGTCCAGCACGACGGCGTCCGGGCGGAACTCGCGCGCGGTGCGGACCGCGGTCATGCCGTCGCCGGCGCTGCGCACGTCCCAGCCCTCGTAGCGCAACGCCATCGAGAGCAGCTCGGCAAGGGTCGGTTCGTCGTCCACCACGAGTACGCGCACCGGGGTCCCGTCGGGCCGCCGGAGTTCGGTGCTGGGTTCTGCGTTCGCCATCGTCATGCCCCTACTGTGGTGCCCCTCGCTCTGTGCCACCTTTTCGTTTCCTGTGAAGCCGCTGTGCCTGCCGCACAGTCGGGCCACACCCGCGGCACAGCACCGGCACATCCGGTGACGTCAGGGTCTTCGGCACAGGGCAGCGGTCCATGAGGATCCCGGCGAGCGGAGTGGCGAGACGAATTGGCGGGATAAAAACCATATAATGGATTAATGGGACTAGTTCGGCGGATAGCGGCTGTGCTCTCCGCGATCCTCTTCCTGCTCCTCTGCCTCGCGCCGTCGGCCCGCGCCGAACTGCCCGAGCCGCGCCGGCCGGAGGCCACCGGCTCGACCCCCGAACTGCCCGGCGGAGGGGTCAGCCCGATGCTGCTCGCCGCGATCGGCGGCTACCTGCTCACCGGCGGCCTCGCCCTGCTGCTGCTCCGGCGCTGATCAGCCGGCCACCGGTACCTCCCCGGAGTTGGCGCCAGGTTGATCGGAAAGTCCCCCACCTGGGCATCCTCGGATTGCCGGGTAACGTTCGGCCGGGGAACACTCGATGTCGGCGCGATGTTGTGCGAGCGTTGGTCAAAGCGGCGGCGCGAGTGTGGGGAGCGTGCACGTGGATCTTCTCGAGGACTACCGCAGAGCCACCTTCTTCTTCGAGTCCGGCGACCCTCTCGGCGCCGCCCGGCTGCTCGAACCGATCGTCGAGGCCGAACCGCACAACACCGCGGTCCGGCTGCTGCTGGCCCGGGCGTACTTCAACTTGGCCCAGCTGAACGGGGCGGAGACCCAGCTACGGGTGCTCGTCGAGAACGATCCCTCGGATCATTACGCGCACCACGTGCTCGGCCGGACCCTGGAACGGGCCGGCCGCTTCCGTGAGGCGTTACCGCACCTGCGGCTGGCCGCCGCCATGAAGACACAGACCGACTACCAGGAGGCGCTGCGCCGGGTCGAGACCTGGCTCGGCAAGAACAGCGCGGCGTAGGGTTTCCGATCGTGAAGCTGAAGCTGGACCTGCACGACATCTTCAACCGAGGGCACGAGATCGATCGCGCCCTGCGGGGCATCATCGACGAGGCCATCCAGAAGAAGGCCACCCTCGTCGAGATCATCCCCGGCAAGGGCAGCGGCGCCCTGAAGAAGAAGGTTCTGCGCTTCCTCGACCAGAAAGAGATCAAGCAGCTCTACCACCGGGTCGAGAAGGACGGCGACAACTGGGGGCGTCTCTTCGTGCACTTCCGATTCGACGCCCCCACCGGCCGCCGGGGTCGCGGCCGCTAGAGAGTCCAGGTCTTCGCCACGGCGACCATCTCGCTGCTGTGCGAGCCGAGCACGCCGACGCCCGCGGGCCGCGGCTGGAAACCGGGCATCGTGGTGAGATCGTCGCTGGCGTCCATCACCCGGAATCGCACCGGGCCGGTCGCCCGCACCGTCACGCTGACCTCGACCCCCCTCTCCTCCGGCGCGTGGAAGACGAAACCCGGGGCCGGATCGACCGGGCGGCCACCCACCGTCATCGCGGTGACCTCCGCGCCGACCACGTGCAACGTGACGAACCGGGCCGCCCGTCGCGGATCGAGCAGCAGCCGCAAGGTGCGCCGGCCATCCGACGTGCCCTCCGAGAGCAGCGTCAGCGCCGGGGCGGGCAGGGCCGCGGCCGGGGCCGGGCCGCTGCGCAGCTTCTCCTCGCCGAACGCCGGCAGGGTCTCGGTCACCGTCGCGGGCTCACCCGTCACGTACCGGGAGGTCCACTCCTGCGGCTCGGCCTCCTCGCTGAGCCAGCGCGCCGTGCCGGTATCGGCGTCCAAGGCGTACATCAGATGGGTGAGCGACGGGTGCTCCTCGTCGAACCGGTCGACGGCCAGGCCGGTCGCCGTGCAGGCGACCGCGGCGACGATCGCGATCGACGACGGCACGGCGCCGAGCCGGCGTGCCTTGACAGCGTCCAGACCGCGGGCGCCGGACTCCACCGGGTGCAGCAGATCCAGCACCGGCAGCAGCGCCAGGCCCAGCAGCACGGTCAGGAACGCGCCCACCCCGGCCATCGGCATGCCCAGCGCGGGGAACAGCATCAGCACGGTCGGCAGCAGGACGACGACCGGAACGAGCGCGCCGGCGACCAGGACGGCGACGGCGAGCCACGGGCGGGCGCGCATCGCGATCAGCGCCGAGACCGCGACGGCCAGAGCCGGCAGCGCGGCCAGGTAGGAGCCGCCCGGGGTGAACGCGGCCAGCACCACCCCGAGCACGCCGAGCCAGGTCAGGCCGCCGACGGCCAGAGCCGCCGGGCCGACACGGCGGCGCAGCAGGGCGTACCAGATCAGAACGGTTGCGGCGGCCAAGGCGATCACCGCGAGCCGGTACCACATCGGACGGTACGGGTCGATCGGCAGACCGCCGTACTCCGGCCGGACCAGCTTCAACAGCGCCCACAGGCCCTGGGCCGACAGCGGCGCGACGATGATCGGCAGCACGGCCAGCGGGATCGCGACCAGCACCCGGCGCCGGACGAACCACGCCAGCACGCCCACCACGAGCAGCGCCGCCACGGCCAGCGGCCAGACGAACTCACCCGGGTAGCGGACCAGCAGGCCGGGCGCCGGGAAGTAGGTGGCGTCGCTCCCGGTGCCGAACCTCCGGAGGTCCGCCGTCCCGAAATCGCGTACCAGCGCCAGCGCGTTGTCCCCGTGATGCTGAAGGCTGTCCCGGTTCATCGCCTCCGGCGTGTCGGTCGGGGCATGGTAGACCGCCGCGCCGTCGATGTAGGCGGTGTTCAGCCCCAGAAAGCCCGACTCCCGAAACGGGGTGAAATCGGTGTCATTCGGCAGCAACCGGTAGATCTCCACCGCGAACGACGTGCCCACCGGGTACGGCGTCCGGGCGTACGTCTCCACGAGCCGCGCGTTGCCCTCCGACGTCTCGAACATGATCGCCGGACCGTCGCTGCCCCGCGCCTCCAGATTCAGCGCCACCCCGCCGTCCCGGGCCAGCGGATGCTGATCCACGAACGCCTTGGCACCACAGAGACACGCCTCCTCGGCGTCGGTCAGCACCAGCACCACGTCGTTGCGCAACCGGTCGCCGCTGGTCAGCGCCCGTGCCGTCTCCAGGATCGTGGCGGTGCCCGCGCCGTCGTCGTTCGCGCCCGGTGCGATCTGCGCCGAATCGTAGTGCGCGATCAGGAAGATCCGCCCGGTCGAGGCGGTCCCCGGGATCAGCGTCACCACGTTCCGGACCCGGGCCAGACCGGTGCCGCCCGCCGACGACGAGAGACCGGCGCCCTGCACCGACACCACGTCCTGGACCTCAGGGGACAGCCCCAGACCACGGAGCCTTCCGAGCAGGTGCTCGCGTACCCGGTCGTTGGCGGCACTGCCGGCCGGGTGCGGTGTGGACGCGATCGCGCGTACGTCCTCGAACGCCCTCGCCGCGCTGAAATCGCCCGCCGGCGCCGATGTCGCCCGCTGTGCGGGCGGTTGGACGGCACCGACCGCGGCCAGACCGGCCAGCGCGAGAACGGCCAGGACCGCGGCCGCGGCGAGACCACGGCGCGCCGGGCGGGTGAGAGCTGTGTCACGCATGAGGACATCTGACCATCCGGGTACGCCCGGCGGGTACCCCGAAGATCCATCGGCGCGTGCAATAGCGTGTTCCGGGTGACTACGCCGCTTGACCCTGCCGCCGTCATCGCGGAGTTCATCGACCGGGTGTCGCCGTACAACCCGGCCCCGGACGCTGATCCCGTCGCCGTCGTCGGCGTGCGCACGGCCCTCGGCGAAGACGTCTTCACCCTCAGTGATCACGTCATCCGGGCGATGTGCCGCGCCCTAGCGTCCTATCGGGACCCGGAGGACCGCGGCAACTGCGTCAACTGCGAAGGCCGCCACCTCGACGAGAACCTGCACTGCCGGGACTGCGGGCAACTGCACGGCATCCTGGGCCAGGTGATCGCCGAACACGCCCGCCGGGTCGCCGCCGATTCCCCGGCCCCGGGGAAGGACCCGCAGTCATGACGCCCGCACCGAGCGGCACCTGGCCGCGCCCGTTCGTGAGACCGCGGGCGAGGGCCGGTAAGGAATGACCATCAAGCTCAGGGTGACCGAAGTTGTGCGGCAGGGCCGGTTGGTACACGATTTGCGGGTCACCTATGCGTCAATTGGGGAATCGGAATGACGGAGCGGTCGCTCGCGTCCCGCAGGTACGCGGCGGACCAGCTGGAACGGCTACGGATCCTGCTCGTCGAAGACGACGAGGGCGACGCCTTCCTGGTCCGTGAGCTGCTCACCGAAGCCGAGGCCCCGTTCGAGCTGACCGTCGCCAGCAGCCTGCGCGAGGCCCGCGAACGGCTGACCGGTGTCGAATGCGTTCTCCTCGACCTGGGCCTGCCCGACGCCGAGGGCATCGACGGGCTGCGCAAACTGCTCGCCGTCGCCGGAAGCGCCGCGGTCTGCGTCCTGACCGGGCGCTCCGACGAGCACCTCGGCGTACAGGCCGTCGCCGAAGGCGCCCAGGACTACCTGGTCAAAGGCCAGGTCGACGGGGTGCTGCTGATCCGTTCGCTGCGGTACGCGGTCGAACGGAAACGCGCCGACGAGAACGCCCGCCGGTTGCGGGAAGCCGAGCTGCGTGAGGCCGAATCGGCCCGCCTCGAACGCGGCCTGCTCCCCAAACCGCTCAAACGCGACGACTTCGGGATCGGCGTCGAACCGTTCTACCGATCCGGGCGAGCCATGGGACTGCTCGGCGGCGACTTCTACGACGTGGTCCAGATCGGCGACGACCGGCTGCACGTGATCGTCGGGGACGTCTGCGGGCACGGCGTCGACGAAGCGGCCCTCGGCGTCGAACTCCGGGTCGCCTGGCGGGCCCTGGTGCTCGCCGGAGTCCCCGAGGAACAGGTGCTGCCCTCCCTCGAACAGGTGCTGATGTCCGAGCGGCGGGCCCGGGAAGTGTTCGCCACGGTCGCGTCGGCGGTCATCGACCTTCCCGAGAACAAGGCGACCGTACGGGTGGCCGGCCATCCACCACCCGTCGTGCTCACCGGAGGACAGGTCGCGCCGGTCGCTGTGCGTACCGGAATCGTGCTCGGGGTACGTCCCACGCCAACGCCCGCGACGGAGCTGGAGTTCACCGGTCATGACTGGTCCCTGCTGATGTACACCGACGGCCTCATCGAAGGGCGCGTCGGTGGCGGCGACGAGCGGCTCGACGTCGACGGGCTGTGCAAACTGCTGTCCGAACCGGAAGCACGCGGCACACCGCTGCCCGAACTGCCGGAATGGCTGGTGTCCCGGGCCGACCAGGACAACGGCGGCCCGCTCACCGACGACGTCGCCATGCTGCTGATCTCCCGGGGCGGTGGCCGATGATCCGCAAACTGGGGGCCTGGACCCTGCGGGCGCGGATCGTGGCGCTCTGCGGCTCGGCCGGACTGCTGCTCGGCGCCCTCGGCGTGATCGCCGCGATCACCGCGACCGCCAACAACCGGCAGGTCGACGACATCCTCGACCGGGCCAGCCCGATGCGTGCCGCCGGCGAGACCCTCAACACCGCCCTCGTCGACCAGGAGACCGGTGTCCGCGGCTACGCCATCACCGGCCAGGACCACAACCTCAAGCCGTACCGGGACGGGCTTGAACAGGAAAAACTGCAGGTCGCCCGGATCGAGGGGTACCTGGAGCCCGAGGACGGCGACATCCGCGCCGCCCTCGAACAGGTCAAGGCCCGCGCCGCGACCTGGCGGGTCGCCGTGGCCGAACCGCTCGTCCGGACGGTCCAGACCGAAGGCCCCGAAGCGGCGCAACAGCGCGTCGAGGCATCCGACACGCGCGAGTTCGACGAAGTCCGCCAAGCCGTCCAGCTGATGCAGGACCACATCCAGGAACTGCGGATCCGCTCGGCGAACGCCGCCCGCGACTCCAGCCAGGCGATGGTCGCCATCGAGATCGCCGCCGCGGTGATCATCCTGCTCACCGGCGTCTTCCTGCTGCTCCTGCTGGACCGCCTGGTCAGCCGCCCGATCCTGGACCTCGCCGGGCAGGTGCGGGAGATCGCCGCCGGAGACTACGACCGGCAGATCGTCAGCCGCTACAGCTCACCCGACCTGACCGCCCTCGCCGAAGACATCGACCGGATGCGGCGGCAGATAGCCAGCGAGCTGAGCGAGGTCCGGGTGGCCCGCCAGCAGGTCGAATGGATCAACCAGCAACTCCAGTCCCAGACCGAGGAACTGACCCGGTCCAATCGCGACCTCGAACAGTTCGCCTACGTGGCCTCGCACGACCTCCAGGAGCCGCTGCGCAAGGTCGCCAGCTTCTGCCAGCTGCTGCAACGCCGGTACGCCGGACAGATGGACGAACGCGCCGACCAGTACATCACCTTCGCGGTCGACGGGGCGCAGCGCATGCAACTCCTCATCAACGACCTGCTCGCCTTCTCCCGGATCGGCCGCCTCACCACCGGTTTCACCGACGTCGACCTGAACAAGGTGCTCGCCGAGGTGAAATCGCAGCTGGAGACGCGAGCCGGGGAAGGCGCCGAGATCTCCTGGACCGGACTGCCCACCGTGGAGGGTGAGGAGCCGCTGATCACCACCCTGTTCGTCAACCTGATCGGCAACTCGCTCAAATTCCGCCGGCCCGACGTGCCGCCGGTGGTGCGGGTCACCGCCGCCCTGCAAGACCGGGAATGGCACATCAACGTCCGGGACAACGGCATCGGCATCGAGGCCGAATTCGCCGACAAGGTGTTCGTGATCTTCCAGCGGCTGCACGCGCGGGACGCTTACGACGGGACCGGCATCGGACTGGCGATCGTCAAGAAGATCGTCGAATACCATGGCGGGCGAGTCTGGCTGGACGTCGACGTCCCCGAGGGTGCGTCGATCAACTTCACGTTACCGGCATTGCCAGGCGCCGAGTCGCCTGAAAGCGCGGAAGAGGTGGTCGAAGCATGAGCACGGAGAGGGAACCGGGCACACCGATCGAGGTGCTGCTCGTCGAGGACGACCCCGGCGACGTGCTGATGACACAGGAGGCGTTCGAGGAACACAAGGTCCGCAACCGGCTGACCGTGGTCTCCGACGGTGCCGAGGCGCTCGCCTACCTGCGGCAGGAGGGCCCGTTCACGGACGCGGTGCGGCCCGATCTCATCCTGCTCGACCTCAACCTGCCGAAACGAGACGGCCGGGAGGTGCTCGCCGAGATAAAGAAGGACAGCGACCTCGGCCGCATCCCGGTGGTCGTGCTCACCACGTCGTCGGCGGACGAGGACATTCTGCGCAGCTACCAGCTCCACGCGAACGCGTACGTCACCAAGCCGGTCGACTTCGAGCGGTTCATCGCGGTCATCCGGCAGATCGACGAGTTCTTCGTCAGCGTCGTGAAGTTGCCGCCGCGTGCCTGATCAGGTCCTCGACCGGGTCGCCGAGCTCGTCCGCGAGGTCGCGCACACCGTCGTCCTGCCGCGCTTCCGGCGCCTCGCCGACGACGAGGTGCGGCAGAAATCGCCCGGTGACCTGGTCACCATCGCTGACCAGGAATCCGAGCGTGCGCTGACCCGTGGGCTCACCGCGCTGCTGCCCGGCTCGGTCGTCGTCGGCGAGGAGGCGGTGGCGGCCGACCCGGCGGTCCGGGATCGTATCGACGGCAGCGGTGCGGTGTGGATCGTCGACCCGGTCGACGGCACCAACAACTTCGCCGCCGGGAAGACGCCGTTCTGCGTGATGGTCGCCCTCGTGCGGGACGGGCACACCTGCGCGGCATGGATCCTCGACGTCGTCGGCGACCACCTGACCGTGGCCGAGGCCGGTTCGGGCGCCTACCGCGACGGCGTCCGGGTGAAGACCCGCACCGACGATCCGGGCGCGGCCGAGCTGCGCGGCGTGATCTCCCAGTACCTGCCGAGGGATCTGCGCGACCGGGTCAGCTCCAACGCCGTCGGTCTCGGCGGTCACACGGCCGGCCGGCACTGCGCGGGCTACGAATACCCGGCCGTCGCCACCGACGAGCAGCAGTTCGCCATGTTCTGGCGCATCCTCCCGTGGGACCACGTTCCCGGTGCCCTGATCGTCCGCGAGGCCGGCGGCGTGGCCCGTCACCTGGACGGTGCCGAACACCGGGCCACCGGGCACCAGCGTGGCCTGCTGGTGGCCGCCAATGAGGACATCTGGCAGACCGTCCACAGCACCCTCTTTCCGGACGGCCCTCCGCCGATCGGCCCCGCCTGACCCGTGCCCGCCGCTTCCGCTCCGGGTTCGGCGCTGCTTCACGCCGCCTGTCCCGGCTGCCCGTGGGCGGGACCGTGGATCTAGGGTGCGGGCATGTCCTCGTACCTCGATGAGCTTTTCGGGTTGAGCGGGCGGACCGCGGTGGTGACCGGCGGCAGCTCCGGGATCGGGCGCTCGATGGCGATCGCGCTGGGCCGCGCCGGAGCGCGGATCGTGCTGGTGGCGCGGCGTGCGGCGCCGATGGCCGAGGTGGTCGCCGAGTTGTGTGGCCACGGCGCCGAGGCCCACGCGATCTCCGCGGACCTCGCCGACCGTGCGGCTGTCAAGGCCACTGCCGTCGAGATCTTCGACGGTCACGGCGGACCCGACATCCTGGTCAACTCGGCGGGGATCAACCTGCGGCCGCCGCTCGACGAGCTCACCGAGGACGTGTGGGACGCCACGCTCGCCGCCAACCTGACCGCCCCGTTCCTGCTCGGCCAGGCGTTCGGCCCGGCGATGGCCCGGCGTGGCTGGGGCCGGATCATCAACGTCGTCTCGCAGCAGGCCTTCCGGGCATACGGCGACAGCGGCGCCTACGGAGCGGCGAAAGCCGGGCTGGTGGGTCTCACCCGTTCGCAGGCCGAGGCGTGGTCGCGTCACGGCGTCTGCTGCAACGCGATCGCCCCCGGGGTGGTGCACACACCCCTCACCGAGGCCGTTTTCGCCGATCCTTCGAAAGTGTCGGCACACGCCCGCCGTACGATGATCGGTCGCAACGGAGTTCCGGAGGATTTCGCCGGGTGTGTCGTTTTCCTGGCGAGTGAGGCCGGTCGAGCGGTAACCGGTCAGACGCTTTTCGTTGACGGTGGATACTCGGCTACCTGATCGATAGCCCTCTCGGCTTCTCCGACACGGTAGAGTACCGGCGCTCACGACTTGGAGGTTTCTGTGGCGGCCAGTCTTCCGCGCCGGTGCGCTGCCCTGCTCGCGTCCCTCGCCGCCGCTGTCGCGGTGTTCCTCGCCGTGCCCGCGTCGCCGGCGTCGGCCGATCCTGAGGGCGGCACCAAGAAGCTGCGCGCCGCGCTCGAAGCCGCGGCCAAGGGCTACGACCAGGCGAAGACGAAACTCGCCAACTCCAAGGCCCGCCAGAAGCAGCTGACCGAGGCGCTCAAGCGCTCCGAGGCGAACGCGACCGCACTGACCAGCCAGGTCAACGCGGTCGCCGCTCGCGCCTATCAGATGGGCCGGATCAACACCGTCACGCTGCTGCTGAACAGCTCCGACTCGGGCAGTTTCATCGAGCGGGTGCAGAGCCTCGACATGCTCGCCCAGATGGACGGCGCCACGCTGGCCGGTTACCGGACCGAGATCGACAACGCGAAGCGGGCCAAGAAGGCCCTGGACGCCGAGATCCAGGAGCAGCAACGTCAGGTCAACGTGATGGCCAAGCGGAAGCGCCAGGCCGAGGTCGCGCTGGCCGAGGTCGGTGGCGGGGCGGCCGGTGGTTTCGTCGACCCGAACTCCGCGGCCGCCGAGCCGGCGCCGCGCAACTCGGACGGCTCCTGGCCGAAGGAGTCGTGCACCGTCAAAGACCCGACCTCCGACGGCTGCATCACCCCGCGCACTCTGCATGCCTACAAGCAGGCGCAGGCGGCCGGTTTCAGGCGTTACACGGTGTGCTTCAGTCAGCGTTCCTCCGGCGAGCACCCGAAGGGCCGGGCCTGCGATCATTCGGCCGCCGCGGGCGGTTTCGAGAACGTCGCGGCCACCGGCGGTGACAAGACCTACGGCGACCGGCTTGCGGCCTTCTACGTGAAGAACGCGGGCAAACTCGGCGTGATGTACGTGATCTGGTACCGCCAGATCTGGATGCCGAGCACCGGGTGGCGTGCCTACAGCGCGAGCGGTGGCCCGGCGGCGGTACACACCAACCACGTACACCTCTCCATGCTCTGAGGTCCCGGTAGCATCGCGGCGGTGGAGAAGCAGCCGCGAGCCCTGCCCTCGGCCCTGGCCACCGCCCTCGCCTTCGGCGCGAGCGGAGCCGTTCTGGTCCTGGAGATCGTCGCCCTGCGCCTGGTGGGGCCCTATGTCGGTGTGACCCTCCAGGTCAGCAGCTCGGTCATCGGGGTCTCGCTGGCCGCGATCGCCTACGGCGCCTGGGCCGGTGGTCGCCTCGCCGACCGCTTCGACCCGCGTACGCTGCTCGCTCCGGCGCTGATCCTCGGCGCGATCGGGACCGCTCTCACCCTGCCGCTGGTTCGCTGGGGTGGTGAGCTGTTGCGCGGTGGCGCCGCCCCGGCCGTGCTGATGCTCGCCGCGCTGGCCGTCTTCCCGCCGGCCATGGTCCTCTCCTCGATCGCCCCGATGGTGGTGAAACTCCAGCTCAGTGATCTGCGCCGGGCCGGCTCGGTGGTGGGCCGGCTGTCCAGCATCGGCACCCTCGGCGCGATCACCGCGACGCTGGTGACCGGTTTCGTCTTCGTCGCGGCGATGCCCAGCAGTGTGATCATCCTGAGCCTGGCGGTGCTGCTCGCGGTCAGCGGCGTGGCACTCGGCTGGTGGCTGCGCCGCGACCTGCCCGGCACCTCCAGGATCAGGGCTTCGATCGCCGCGGTGGGGCTCGTGGGCGCCGGGCTCGGCGCGGTGTCGCCGACGCCGTGTGATGTGGAGACCGCCTACCACTGCGCGAGCGTGGCGCGGGACCCCGCGCGTGAGGGCGGGCGGACGCTCGTCCTCAACTCGGCCCGTCACTCGTATGTCGACCTGGCCGACCCCACTCACCTGGAGTTCGACTACGTGCGGTGGATCGGCGCCGTCACGGACGTGCTGAAACCGGCCGGAGCCCCGGTCGACGCCCTGCACCTGGGTGGCGGCGGGTTCACTGTTCCCGGCTATCTGCGCGCCACCCGCCCGGGCAGTGAGCAGCTCGTCCTGGAACTCGACGGCGGGCTCGTCGGCCTGGACGAGCGGGAACTCGGCCTGACCACCGGCCCCGACCTGCGGGTCCGGGTCGGTGACGCACGCGTCGGTCTGGCCGAACGGCCGGCTGCCGCCTACGACCTGGTGGTCGGTGACGCCTTCGGGCACCTGGTCGTGCCGTGGCACCTGGCGACCCGGGAGATGGCCGCGGACATCGCCCGGGTCCTGCGCCCGGGCGGCGTCTACGCCCAGAACGTCATCGATTACCCGCCGAACCGTTTCATCCGCGCCGAGGTGGCCACCGTGGCGGCCGCCTTCCCGCATGTCGCCCTGATCGCCGCGCCGGACGCCATCGCCGGTGAACGCGGTGACAACTTCGTCATCCTGGCCTCCCACAGCCCGCTGCCGATCGACGCGCTCCGGGCGCCGCTCGCCGCGCTGGAGGCGGCGCCCGCCCTCCTGACCGGTGCCGAACTGACCGGCTTCGTCGGTGACGCCCGGGTCCTCACCGACGACTACGCGCCGGTCGACCAGCTTCTCGCGGGCTGACCCCGTGGTGCCTGTTCTCGCCCCCGACTGTCGGTGGGAGAGGGTTTCCGGGCGGGTTTCGGTGTGCGGCACCGGACGGCCAGTCACTCGGGCGAGAATCGGCGCATGGGGCGTACGGAGCGAAACGGTCAAGATGGATCGCTCCGCCTCGCGGGCCGGTACCGCCTGATCGAAAAACTCGGTTCCGGCGGAATGTCGGTGGTCTGGCGCGGTTACGACGAGATCCTCGGGCGCGACGTGGCCGTGAAGGTCCTCGAACCCCGGCTGGCCGAGGACCGCACCTTCCGTGACCGTTTGCGCCAGGAGGCCACGGCCGCCGCCCGTCTCTGCCATCCGCACATCACCGGCATCCATGACTTCGGCGAGGCCCTGATCTCGGAGCGGCTGACCGTCCCCTACGTCGTGATGGAACTCAACGACGGCGAGTCCTTCGGATCCCGGCTCAGCCGGCAGGGCTCGCTGGACTGGCGCGAAGCCGTCATGATCACCACCGAGGTGGCCTCCGCTCTCGCCACCGCCCACGCCCGCGGAGTCGTGCACCGCGACGTGACCCCGGCGAACGTGATGCTCACCGGCGCCGGCGCGAAGATCGTCGACTTCGGGATCTCCGCGGTGGTGGGCCAGCGCGACGCCGCACCGGACGGCAGCCTGCTCGGAACGCCCGCCTACCTCGCCCCGGAACGTCTGGGCGGCTCCTCGGTCTCGCCGGCCACCGACGTCTACGCCCTGGGACTGCTTCTCTACCGAGGCCTCACCGGCCGGATGCCCTGGCCCGCGGAGAGCACCACCGAGGCGTTGCGCGCCCACCTCTACGCCGACCCCGACCCGATTCCCGACCTGCCCGGGATGCCGGTCGTCGTCACCGACCTGTGCCTGCGGTGCCTGGCCAAGAGCCCCGCCGATCGTCCCGCCGCCACCGAGGTGGCCCGGGCCCTGGCGGCGACGGTCGGGCTGCGCCCGATCATCCCGCCGTTGCGCGCCGGCGAGCGGCTGGCGACACCGGCGGCCCGGGCGGTCGTGGCCGTTCCCCGGGTCCGCGGCCGATTCGGGGTACGCCGTGCGGTGCGTGCCTGCCTCGGCTCGTCGGCCACCGTACGGCTCCGGGCGGGCCTGTGCCTCGGGGCCGTCCTGCGGCGTGGGGCGGTGCGACCTCTCGGCGGTGGCCTGTTCGTGGGCGACCGTCGCGGCCGTGCCCTCGTGGCCGCCGATCGGTTGCGGGGCGGCCGGAACCGCCGCTCGACGATCGCCGCCCTGGCCACGGTGGTCCTGCTCGCCTCCGGGGCGCTCAACTGGTCCGCCCGCCAGGACGCCGACGACCCCGACCGGGCGCGCACCACCGCCGCCGACGCCGGTGTCCCGGCCGCCGACCGGGTCCGCTGCACGGTCCGTTACCAGGTGAGGCGGGACTCCGATGGTTATTTCGAGGCGAGACTGAGCGTGATCACCACCGAGACGTCCGGCTGGCGAGTGGAGTTCTCCTACCCCGGCACCCAGCGGCTGGCGGGCACACCCCGGACGGTGACCCAGCAGGGCAGGCGTGTGGTGATGACCGGGCGTGGCCGGGCCCGGGCGGTCACGCTGCACGGCGGTTACCGGCAGCGGAACCCGCTGCCGCTCGCCTTCGCGCTGAACGGGCAACCGTGCCGCGCCGAGGTCCTGGGCGTCACCGAACCCGATCCGGCCGGAAGCGCATCGGTCAGCACCGCCACGGTCGAGGAGCGCGCGGCCGAGCCGAAGCGGGGTCAACAGCGCAAACGGGTGCCGGCCCGGCGCGGGGGAGCGCCGCGCTCCAGCACGGGCACCGACCCGGCGCCGGCCCCCAAACACACCACCGGCTTTTCCCTGGCGCTGTGAGGGTCGGCCATCCCGTCGACGATCCGTCGATAGGGTCGAGGTCATGACAAGACTCGCAGTGGTCACCGGTGGTGGAACCGGGATCGGCAAGGCGACGGCCGGCATGCTCGCCGGTGAGGGATTCGACGTGATCATCGTGGGGCGCCGGGCCGAGGTGCTCGCCGACGCGGTGAAATGGATCGGACCACAGGCCACCGCCGTGACCGCGGACGTCTCGGACCCGGCCCAGGTGCCCGCGGTGGTCGAGGCCGTAGCCGACCGGACAGTGGATGTGCTGGTCAACAACGCGGGCGCGTACATCTCCGGCGACGAGACGACCCTCGACGGCGTGGCGGCGCGGTGGCGGGCCAACCTCGACTCGAACGTGCTCTCCGCGGTCCTCATGACCACCGCCCTCCTTCCCCGTCTCCGCCGCCCCGGCGGCAAGATCATCCTGACCAGTTCGATCGCGGCCCAACGCGGCGGCGGCGGGCCGTACTCAGCGGCCAAGGCCGCACTGCACGGGTACGGGCTGGACCTGGCCACCTCCCTCGGCGCCGAGGGCATCACGGCGAACGTCATCTCGCCCGGTTACATCACCGACAGTGAGTTCTTCGACGGCCGGATGACCCCGGAAGGGCATCAGAAGCGCGTCGACGCCTCGCTGCTCAAGCGGGCCGGTGAGCCCGACGACATCGCCGAGGCGGTCCGCTGGCTGGTCGGCCCGGGAGGTGGCTTCGTCACCGGCCAGATCATCAACGTCAACGGGGGCACCGTCCTGGGCCGTTAGCGCCGGTGGGCCGCTCACACCGCACCGCCGGTGAAACGGCCCTCGCCGGGACGGTTGGCCCGGAAGCGCAGCCCCGACCAGCGCTCGTCGATCGCCACCTGCCCGCACGGGCGCATGTCGAAGTCGGCGACGATGGGCCAGAGCGAGTCACGGTTGATGTCGGCATTGTTGCCCTTGGGATAGGCGATCCAGAACGCGCCTGGCTTGTCCAGGTCGGTGCGGTGCTGCTCCAGCTGCTCGCGGACGGCCTCGGCGGTCTCCGCGAACAGCACCGCCGTGCTCGCCGTCGCCAGCGTGCCGGTCTCCCGCACTCCCTCCGGCATCGGGGTGAGCAGCGGAAGGCGGGCCGGCTCGTTGAGCCAGACGGTCGAATTCGGCTTGATCAGCAGCTTCTCGGCGATCGTTTTGGTCATGCCATCGAGACTTTCATCCGTACGACGATGGGTCGCCGTCTTCGCCGAACCCACCCCACGTGCGTGATCAGTGCGGGCGTCTGTCGACCGCGGCCGGCCCGTCTCCATGCGAGGCCGGCCGCACCGACCCGGGCCGGCCGCGGCCGGCCCGGCCTGGTGGTGGCCGTGGCCCCGCCTCCGCCGGCCGGACCCCGCTCCGTGCCGGGACGGCCCGTTGAGCCCGCCCACAGGACTTCCGCATCGCGACCCCCGATCGATCCGCTCGAATGACCAGGAGCATGGCCGAATCGGCGGGGCGCCCGCTCGAATCCTGCCGCCGGCCTGTGGACAACTCCGGACTGTGGATAACTCGGGGTGGGCCGTCGCGGGCTGATAGACATGCCGGGTGACTGAGACGACGCGGATGGCGGCCGGTGAGGCCGAGCGGGCGGCCGTGCGAGAGCGCGCCGAGGAGGTGCTCCGCCGGCTGGCCGGGGAGCATGCGGTGCTGCGGGAGGACCAGTGGCGGGCGATCGAGGCGCTCACCGTGGACCGGCGGCGGGTTCTCTGCGTGCAGCGCACCGGGTGGGGCAAGTCGGCGGTCTACTTCGTGGCCACCGCCCTGCTGCGGTCCGGTGACAGCCCAGCCGGACCGACGGTCATCGTGTCGCCGCTGCTTGCCCTGATGCGCAACCAGGTCGACTCGGCGGCCCGTGCCGGGATCCGGGCCCGCACCATCAACTCGGCCAACCTCGACGAGTGGAGCCTGATCGAACACGAGATCCGTGCCGGTGAGGTGGACGTCCTTCTGATCAGCCCGGAGCGGCTCAACAACCCGGATTTCCGCGACAACGTCCTGCCCGGCCTGGCCCGGAGCACCGGCCTCCTGGTGGTCGACGAGGCACATTGCGTCTCCGACTGGGGCCACGACTTCCGGCCCGACTACCGGCGGCTGCGCACCTTCCTGGCCGGCCTTCCGACACGGACGCCGGTGCTGGCCACCACGGCCACGGCGAACGCCCGGGTCACCGCCGACGTCGCCGACCAGCTCGGTGACGCGCTGGTGTTGCGCGGCCCGCTGGAGCGGGATTCGCTCCGGCTCGCCGTGTTGCGACTGGACAATCCGGCACACCGGCTGGCCTGGCTCGCCGACCACCTCGAACGGCTGCCGGGGTCCGGCATCGTCTACACGCTGACCGTCGCCGCGGCCACCGAGACCGCCGACTTCCTGAGATCCCGCGGCTTCGAGGTGGCTTCGTACACCGGGCAGGTGGAGGACGCCGACCGTCGCGCCGCCGAGCAGGACCTGCTCACCAACAAGATCAAGGCGCTGATCGCGACCTCCGCTCTCGGCATGGGCTTCGACAAACCCGACCTCGGATTCGTCGTGCACCTGGGCGCTCCACCCTCGCCGATCGCCTACTACCAGCAGGTCGGCCGTGCCGGCCGCGCGGTGGAGCACGCCGAGGTGGTGCTGCTGCCCGGCCAGGAGGACTCCGCGATCTGGCGCTATTTCGCCTCGCTCGCGTTCCCGCCGGAGGACCAGGTGCGAGCCGTTCTGTACCGTCTCTCACCGGACCAGCCGATGTCCACACAGGCACTCGAGCCGCTGGTCGACCTCCGCCGGACCAGATTGGAGTTGATGCTCAAGGTCCTCGACGTGGACGGCGCGGTGCGCCGCACACGCGGCGGCTGGCTCGCCACCGGCGAGCCGTGGACCTACGACGAGGCCAGGCTCCGGCGGGTCGCCGACGCCCGCGAGGCCGAGCAGAAAACCATGATCGAGTATGCGGTGACACCCACCTGCCGCATGGAGTTCCTTCGCCGCTGCCTGGACGATCCCGAAGCCGCGCCGTGCGGACGGTGCGACAACTGTGCCGATCCGCTGTTCGGCACCGAGGTGTCCGCGCCGTCGCTCGCCGCGGCCGAGGCCTTCCTGGGCCGCCCCGGTACGGAGATCGCCCCGAAGAAGATGTGGCCCACCGGTCTGGCCGCGGTGGGCGTCAGCCTCAAGGGCCGGATCGGCCCCGCCGAGCAGATCGAGCCCGGCCGCGCGGTGGGCCGCCTGTCCGACCTCGGCTGGGGTGGCCGGTTGCGGGCGGCGGTGTCGCCGGAGTCACCGGACGCCCCGATCACCACCGATCTGGCCGGTGCCGTGGTCGAGGTTCTCAAAGCCTGGGCCAGGGGCGACGACGCCTGGCAGCAGCGTCCAGCCGCCGTCGTCTCCGTTTATTCACAGCGTCATCCACAACTTATCCACAGCCTCGCCGAGCGCATCGCCACGGTCGGCCGACTCCCGTTGCTGGGCACGCTGAGGTGCGACGTGCCCGGCGACGCGGGCAGCCACCGCGGTAACAGCGCCCAGCGGGTCAGTGCCCTGCACGACGCTTTTACCGTCCCACCGGAGATCGCCGCCGACCTGGCCGGGCTGTCCGGCCCGGTCCTGTTGGTCGACGACCTGGTCGACTCCGGCTGGACGATGGCCCTCGCCGGCCGGGCTCTCCGCAAGGCCGGCGCCCCCGGCGTCCTGCCCCTGGCCCTGGCGGTGGCGGGCTGACCGGCCGCTGACAACCGCCGGCCCTGAGCGCACCGGCGCGGGGATCAATGCTGCCGCGGGCCGCCGTTCCGGCAAACAGGCGGCCCGCGGCCCGGTCAACTGGGCGGCCCGGTCAACTGGGCGGCCCGGTCAACTGGGCGGCCTCGCGGCCTGGCCGACTGGGCGGCCTCGCGGCCTGGCCGACTGGGCGGCCTCGCGGCCCGGCCGACCGGGCGGCGCGCGGCTGTCTCGTGGCCGGGAACCGGGCGCCGTGCGGTCTCACGGCAGTGGAGGGCGGGTGGCCGGGTAGGTCAGGACCTGCCGAGAATGGCGTCCCGGTTGGGACGGCGGTCGATCTCCATGAAGCGGTGGGCGCCTTCCAACTCGGAGAAGCCGGAGCGGCGGTAGACCTCCCGAGCGTCCTTCGTGGCCAGCAGGAAACGCTGGATTCCACGGCCGGACAGGTCGGCGACGATCGAGTCGATCAGCCATCTGCCGAGGCCGCGCCCCCGGTGGGCGCCGTCGATGAAGACGTCGCAGATCCAGGCGAAGGTGGCGCCGTCCGTTACCGCGCGGGCGAAACCCACCTGCTCGCCGTCGATGAAGACGGAGTAGGGAAGGGAGCCGTCGATGGAGCGGGCGACCAGATCGTAGGAGCGCCCGGCCGCCCAGTAGGACTCCTGAGCGAGCCAACGGTGCACCCGGCCGAAGTCCACTCGTTTGGGATCGGCGGTCAGCACATAACCATCCTGTACAAGATCTTCCACTCACTCCTCCTTCGTGACGTTTCCGCAAAGGGCCGGTCGCATGGTGTCACAGCGGCCGATGGCTCTGATCGTCATGTCAGGCTTTCGAGTAGCGAGTCCAGGGTTGAGCACCGGTCGGTCGACCGCTGCCGCCCAGGATCGAAGCCGCTCGTCGTCGGCCCGGGTCACGGTCGTCGGACGGATCTCGTATCGGCTCAGCGCTCCCGGCGACCGCGGGGTCTGACATGGCCGGGACGCGGAACCGGCGGACGGTAGGCTCACGAAGGAACCGGCGGGTTCCGGCGATCGGGCGGAAGGGATCCCATCATGGCGTTCACCAGCACCTACACCGTCAAAGGCATGACCTGCTCGCACTGCGTCCAGTCGGTGACCCAGGAGCTCTCGGCTCTGCCGGGCGTCACCGATGTGCAGGTCGATCTCGCCTCCGGTGGAGTGACCGTCGCCAGCGAGTCCCCCCTCACCGAACAGGCGGTGCGGGAGGCGGTCGACGAGGCCGGCTACGAGCTTGCGGATGCCTGACGAGACGCGGGCCACCCCGGTCGAGCGGAAGCCGGCCGAGCAGCGACACTCACCGGAAGCAATGCCGATAAAAACTGAAAAATCGCACATCGGGGATGAGGCCGTCCCCGACGAGGACTCCGGCGAGCCGAGGTTCGGGCTGGTGGGTGAGGGGGCGGACACCCCGGCCACGCCCGGGTTCCGGTTCGCGGCGATCGGCGCGCTGCTGATCGTCGTCCTCTTCGCCGGCTACGGGCTGGGCCGGCTCAACGGCGGCTCGACCGGCGCCGCGGCAATCCCGGCCGGCGGCGCCCAGCCGACCCCGACGGCGTCCGTCTTCGACGAGAGCCAGCCGCACACCCACGGGGTGACCGCGCCGATCGGGGCGGCGGCCGGGCAGGGCGCCGCGGTCGGAGGACTCTCGCTCAGTGGCAACGGGCTCACCCTGACTCCGCTGATCACCGATTTTCCGGCGGGCCGGCCGCAGCGGCTGGACTTCATGATCAACGGCCCGGGTGGCGCACCGGTCACCAGCTACGCCGTCGTGCACGACAAGCCGCTGCACCTCATCGTGATCCGCCGGGACCTCACCGGTTTCCAGCACCTGCATCCGGTGATGGCGGCCGACGGCACCTGGAGTGTCGATCTCACGCTGGCCGAGCCGGGCGTCTACCGCATGATCGCGGACTTCACCGCGGTGGTCGGCGGTGAACAGCTGGTCTCCACGCTGGGCAGCGACCTGACGGTCGCGGGCGGCTACTCGCCGGTCGTCCTGCCCGATCCGGCGCGGGCCGCGACCACCGACGGCCTTCAGGTGGGGTACGAAGGGACGCCCGCCACCGAGTCCACACAACCGCTGCTGATGACCGTCACCGACTCGGCGGGCAAGCCGGTGACGGTCGAGCCGTACCTGGGCGCTTTCGGCCATCTGGTGGTGTTGCGCCAGGGTGATCTCGGCTACGTGCACGTGCACCCGGAGACGCGGCTGATCGACGGGAAGATCAAGTTCTGGCTGGCCGCGCCGAGTCCGGGCACCTACCGGATGTTCTTCGACTTCCAGGTCGCCGGGAAGGTGTCCACGGCGGCCTGGACCGTGATCGTCAGCTGAGCATCCGGGAGAGGGCGGGCGTGACCCCCCACTGAGCGGTGAGCGAGTCGTATTCGGCTCGCTGTTCGGCGGTGGGGGCGGCACCGGTCCGCCGCGCCCGCAGCATGAGGTTCCGTGGCGTGTGTGCCGAGTCGATGAACTCGACGACGTCGACCCGATAGCCGCGCAGCCGTAGCAGGGCGGCCCGCAACGAGTCGGTCAGCACGTCGGCGAACCTTTCGCGGAGGATCGCGTGGCGGGTGACCTCCCCGTACGGGGAAGGGGTGTCCGCGCCTTTGAGCTGCGCCGCGATGTCGTGATGGCAGCACGGGGCGGCCAGGACCCACCGAGCCTGCCAGCCGACCGCCCGGGCCAGTGCCTGGTCGGTGGCCGTGTCGCAGGCGTGCAGCGCGAGCACCAGATCGGGCTGGAACGGCACCTCGGCTTCGGTGATGGCGCCGGCGACGAAGGTCACCTCCTCGGAACAGCCGAGTTCGGCGGCGACGGCGCTGTTTCGTACCCTCTGATCCTCGCGGACGTCGACCCCGACGACCTGGACGTGCGCGCCCCGGCTGGTCAGATATCGATAGGCCGCGAAGGTGAGATAGGCGTTGCCGCAGCCGAGATCGACGACGCGCAGCGGTGTCGGCAGTTCGCCGGGCAGGGTGGCGGCGAGCGCGCGCAGGAAGGCGTCGATCTGACGGCGTTTCGCCGCGGTGCCGCCGATCACCGAGAACAGCGGGTCGCCCGGGTCGAGCAGCCACTGTTTGGCCCGGTCGTGGCTTTCGGGGGCGCGGGGGGCGGCGACGGCTGCGGCCCGGTGGACCTGGGCGTCGCCCTTCTTGGTGATCCGCACCTGGACGGTGGCCGACTCGGTCTCCACGTGCCAGTTGCCGAACGGCTCGGCCAGCAGCGCGTCGACGGCGGCGGCGGCTTCCGGGCCGGGCGCGACGTTCCGCGTGTACGGCCGGGCGCCGTCATCGGTGACGATCTGTAGTTTCCGCCCGTGCTTGAGAGTGACCGGCCGCACCTGGGCCCGGTTCACCGAGGGGATGTGCCCGCGGCGCCGGCCGGCCGCGACGGCCCGGGTGAGGCCCGGTGCGAGCAGAAGCTCCCGCACCTCGGCGAGGACTGTTTCGAGCGGTTCTGGCATGGAATCCATTCTGCCGGGCGCCCGGGATGTCCCCACGGGGCTGTGGATCTCGTTCAGCGACGTTAAGTTGATCGGTGCCGAAGAAGAAGCCGAGGTGCCCCCCCGCCATGTCGTTCCTCGCCGACTCCTCCGCGCCCACGCTGCTCACCGCCCGGATGCGGGCGGCCACCAGACAGGAGCAGGCCGCGGCGCGGCGAAACCCGTTCGTCGACGGGATCGCCTCCGGGCGCCTGCCGATGGCCGCGTATGCCGAGCTGCTGGCCCAGTACTGGTTCATCTACGAGTCGCTGGAGCTGGCCGCCGCCGCGATGGCCGACGATCCGGTGGCCCGGCGGTTCGTCTATCCGGAGCTGTTCCGGCTCCCGTCGCTCGAGTCGGACCTGCGGTTCCTGTTCGGGCCGCGCTGGCAGAGCCGGATCAACGCGATTCCGGCGACCACCACCTACTGCACCCGCATCCGCAGCGCCGCGTTCGATCAGGCCACCGGCTACGTGGCACATCACTGCACCCGCTACCTGGGCGATCTGGCCGGCGGGCAGTGGCTGGGGCGGGCGGTCGTCGAGGCGTACGGGTTCCGCCGTCACGGATACCGGTTCTTCGTGTTCGAGGGCGTCGACCCGCCGCTGTTCCGGGCCCGCTACCGGGAACGGCTCAACGCCGTACGCTGGAGCCGGGCTGAGCAGGACGCCTTCGTGAGCGAGGTGTCCGCCCCGTTCCGTCTCAACATCGACCTGCTGGCCGAGTTGTGGGAGAGCTGGACCTGACGGCCGCGATGGAGGTCACCCGCCGGGGCCGTCCGGATGCACCCGTGAGGCGGCGGCCGTGCACGGGACCGGCCGGACCGGTCCCGTGTGATGACTCACGCGTCGGCGGTGGTGCCCACTCCGGCTTCGGACCCGCCGGACATGTCGGCGGCGGCGCGGGTGGTCCGGCGACGGCGACGGCGCGGGGCGGCGTCGCCGGTGGGCTCGCCGTCGACCGGCTCGGTCGCCTCCGGGGTGGCCTCGGCCGTGCCCTCCGCGGAGAAGGCCAGGGTGGTGGCCGGCGCCCGGCGACGGCGGGTGCGGGCGCGGGGGGCGGCCGCCTCCTCCGTGACGGTGGCCGGCGTCTCGGACGTCTCGGGCGTCTCGGCGCTTTCGGACGGCGTACCGGGAAGGGTCTCGGAGTCCTCGACGACCCGCCGCCGGCGCCGCTGCCGCTTGGGCCGTTCCCCCTCGTCGGCGGCCGGCGAGGCGGCCGGGGAGCCGGGCGAGGAACCGTGCGGCGATCCGTCGGACGACGATCCGCCGTCCCCACCACGGGGGCGCCCACGGCCGCGACCGCGGTCCCGGTCCCGGTCACGGCCACGCCGCCCAACGCCGCCGAGGTCCTCCTCGATCTCGGCGGACAGGCCGGCCCGGCTCCGCTCGGCGGTCGGCAGGGTGCCCGAGACGTCGGCCGGGATCTCCAGGTCGGCGTAGAGCGCGGGCGACGTGTGGTACGTCTCCGGCGGCTCCGGCATGCTGAGGCCGAGCGACTTGTCGATCAGCACCCAGCGCGGCATGTCCTCCCAGTCCACGAAGGTGACCGCGACACCGGTGGCACCCGCCCGGCCGGTGCGGCCGATGCGGTGCGTGTAGGTCTCGGGGTCCTCCGGGCAGTCGTAGTTGATCACGTGGGTGACGCCCGACACGTCCAGCCCACGGGCCGCCACGTCGGTTGCCACCAGCACGTCGATCTTGCCGCTGCGGAACGCCCGCAGCGCCCGCTCGCGCGCGCCCTGGCCCAGGTCACCGTGGACGGCGGCGACCGCGAACCCGCGGAAGTCGAGGTCCTCGGCGACCCGGTCGGCGGCCCGCTTGGTCCGCGTGAAGATCATCGTGAGGGACCGCTCGCGCGCCTGCAGGATGCGCGCCACCATCTCCAGCTTGTTCAGCGGGTGGGTGCGGTAGACGACCTGCTTGGTGAGCGGCGACGGGCCGCTCTCGGTGGTGTGCCCGGCGTGGATGGTGACCGGGTTGCGCAGGAACCGCCGCGACAGGGCGACGATCGGGTCCGGCATGGTGGCCGAGAACAGCATGGTCTGCCGCTGCTCCGGGATCATCGCCAGGATCTTCTCGACGTCCTCCAGGAAGCCCAGGTCGAGCATCCGGTCGGCCTCGTCCAGCACCAGGGCCTGGATCGAGCTCAGCTTCAGCTGTTTCTGCTTGCACAGGTCGAGCAGGCGGCCGGGGGTGCCGACCAGGATCTCGACGCCCTTCTTGAGCGCCTCGACCTGAGGCTCGTACGCCACGCCGCCGTAGATCGGCAGAACCCGGACGCCCCGGCTGCTGCCCGCCGCGGCGATGTCGCGGGCCACCTGGAGACCAAGCTCACGGGTGGGGACGACGACCAGGGCCTGCGGCTGCCCGGTGGCGCCCTCGGACGGGGCGGTGACCCGCTCGAGCAGCGGCAGACCGAAACCGAGGGTCTTGCCGGTGCCGGTGGGCGCCTGCCCGATCAGGTCGGTGCCGCGCAGAGCGATCGGCAGTGCGTACTCCTGGATCGCGAACGCGTGGGTGATGCCCGCCTTGGCCAGAGCCTCCACCGTCTCGGCGCGAACGCCCAGGTCAGCGAAGGTGGGGCTGTCGGGACGGACCGGTGCGCGGGTGATGACGGGAATTAGAGCTTGCTCATTGTCGGTCATGAAGTTTTACGGGTGCCCTCTCGTGGTGCGCCCGTCGAAAAGCTCTGGGGCGCGGTCTCGTATAGGCGCGGGCCGCACGCTCGAAAGCGGGCCACACGCTGGCCGTCGACTCGACAGATCGACGGCGACTCAGGCCACTCTACCCGACCTGCTAGCAGACGCATCCAAGAGAGAGTTACGGGAGGGGGCCCTGAGACCAGGGCACCCTCCCGTGATGAAACTCAGCGAGTGGTGAAACCGAACGGGCGGTGTGACGCCTCGGCGATCTCCACGTAGGCCACCTTGGCGATCGGGATGATCACCTTGCGGCCCTTCTCGTCAGCGAGTGTCAGGACACCGTCCTTGGCCAGAGCCTCCGTCACGGCCTGCTCGACCTCCGCCGGAGTCTGAGCGCTCTCCAGCACAAGCTCACGCGGCGACTGTTGCACGCCGATCTTGACCTCCACGGAGCCCCTCCTCAAGAAATCCGTCTACCCGATCGAAAGGCTATCCGATTTCCGGGGCCATACCGGCCGTTGAACCACCCTGCAGCGGGAAGCTGGCGATCCCACGCCAGATCAGCGCAGCTACGAGCGCTTCGGCTTCAGCTTTGGGCGTACGCCGACCGTTCGCCAGCCAGAACTGCGCCGCCTGTCCGGCCGCCCCGGCGAGACCGGACGCGAGCAGCTCGGCCTGGTCCGGCCGGAGGCCGGTGTCCGAGATGATGGTGTCGGTCACGGCCGCGATGCAGCCCTGCTCGACCCGCTCCACCCGCTGGCGGACCTGGGGGTCGTTGCGCAGGTCGGACTCGAAGACGAGCCGGAAGGCCTCGCTCTCGTGGTCCATGAAGTCGAAGTACGCCCGGACGGCGCCCTTCACACGGTCCTTGTTGTCGGGAGACGCCAGCATGGCCCCGCGCACCTTGGCGATTATCGCGTCACAGTGCGTGTCGAGAAGGGCCAGGTAGAGCTCCAGCTTCCCGGGGAAGTGCTGATAGAGAACGGGCTTCGAGACGCCCGCCCGCTCGGCGATGTCATCCATCGCGGCGGCGTGGTAGCCGTGCGCGACGAAGATCTGCTGCGCGGCGGCCAGCAACTGCTTGCGTCGCGCCGATCGGGGCAGGCGAGTGGGTCGTGCGGTCTGTTGCCCGCCGGACGCAGCGGTCATTTCTGTGAACCTCCAGGGGGTCGGTCCCCGCGGTTTGGCTTCCTGGTTTGCCCGGATCGGCTCATGTCGCGGTCGTGCGGGCAATTGTCGCGACGCTGCAACTTATCGCCACTGCAACGACACGGTAGCCTCAGCAGGGGCGAGCGAGGAGCACGCGGTGGATGAATCAGGGCATTCCGGGGACGCCGGAGCCTCAGCGGGTGGCAACGGCGCCGACCCGAATGACCGCACACGGGTGAACGGCTGGGCGAGCACCGACAGTCCGTGGTCCAACAATGGAGCCGCATTGGAGCAGGGAGTGGACACGCCACCATGGCGGCGTCCGTCGGACGGCCGCACCTTCGGCCGGCAGCAGTTCCCACCGGAACGGCCCTTCGGGGCCGCGCCGTCGTCAGTCGTTCCCGCGCCGCAACCCGGCCCCGAGATTCCCCCGCCAGGGGACCCCGCTCCGTGGCCCGACCGCAACCGCCTCGCCGACATCCTCGGCCACCGGCGGCCACCCGCGCCGTCCTCCGTCCCGCCCGCGCCGAGCAGCGCGCCGCCGTACCCGTACGAGGGCGATCTCGACGACTCGTACCGGGACACCCCTCCGCCGGCGGTCACCCAGCGCGCCTCGGTGCCGATGACCCGGCCCGACTGGGCTCCCGAGCCGCCCGCGCCCGCGCCGGTCTCCGCCGAGCCGCTCCGGTCCCGGCACGCCCTGGTCACCGACACCCTTGCCCAGGGACTGCCGCAGTTCGACGGTCCGGTCACCGACGGGGAGCCGGTGACGCCCCGTTCGGCGTACGATGCGTCGAGCTTCCCGAACCACCCGCCCTACGCCCCGCCCCCCGCGTTCCCGGCGCCGGCCGCGCCCGATGCCGACGAATCCGAGGGCGAGCCGAGCGGGACACTGCCCCAGCGCGTCCCGGCCGAGCCGGACGTCCCGAGAGTTCCGGAGCCGCCGTCGGTGGAGCCATCGGCCGAAGCGCCCGCCCTGGCGCGCATCGCGACGCATCTGCGCCGCGGTGACGTCGTGCCGGCACAGGAGCGTCAGGAGGGCTTCGACGTTCAGGACATCCTCGCCGCGGTGCGCGAGGTCGACGGCGTGCGGGACGCCTCGCTGCGGGCCACCCCGGCGGGTGCGCACAGCCTCCGCCTGGACCTGTCCGACGGTGCCGACCCGGCCGAGGTGAGCCGTCAGGTGGCCCGCCTCCTCCAGGACCGGATGGGCCTCGACGCGGCCATGCCGGGCGACCCGCCGGCCGCCCTGCGGCCGCCGGCCGCCGCCTCCCGGACGCCGCTGCTGCCCACCCAGCCGACCCGTCCGGCCCGGGCCGCCGCCCCGGTCGCACCGGCCCCGGTGTCGTCGATGCCCGCGCCCGCGCCCGCGCCGGTCTCGGCCGCTCCGGTCGCACCGGTGTCCGCCATGCCGCAGGCGCCGGTCGAGGAGCCACGGCCGCAGATGGTGAACGCGGGCGCCTCGCTGGTGCCGGCCGACGCCTCCAAACCCCGCCCGCTGGACCCGGGAGACAACCCCGGACCGCGCGTGATCATCGAGAACGTGCACGTCAACACGTTCGGCGCCGACGCCACCGTGGAGGTGCGGCTGCGCGCCGGCGGCCGGACCGCGGCGGGTGTGGCGACCGGCCCGGCCGTCGACGGCTACCTGCTGCGACTCTGCGCCACGGCCACCGCCGGAGCGGTCGACGACCTGCTCTCCACCTCCCAGCACCGGGACGGCCCGGCCCGCTGTTTCGTGGAGCACGCCGCGGCCGTCTCGTTCGGTCCGATGCAGGTCGCCGTGGTCGTGCTGTTGCTGTCCTGCGGCGGCGGCTGGGTCGAGCAGCTGGCCGGCTCGGCGGTGGTCACCGGTGACGACCGGCACGCCATGGTCCGCGCCACACTGGCGGCGGTCAATCGACGGCTTGAGGCATTCTTGGCTTGATGAAGGGTGCGGTTCTGGCCGACGACAGCGCGCTGTTGCCGGCGGATGAGGTTCCGCCACCGTGGCCGGCCCGCCGGCTCACGGTCGGCGGCGCGATGATGCACGTTCGCGACACTCCCGCCCAGAGCCTCGACGCCGAGCCCGCCGTCTACGTGCACGGGCTCGGCGGCTCCTCCCAGAATTTCACGGACCTGGCCGCGCTCCTCGCCGACCGCCTCGACGGCCAGGCGGTCGACCTGCCCGGCTTCGGCTACAGCGACCCGAGCCCGCGCTATTCGATCGCCGCCTTCGCGGCCACCCTGATCGACTATCTGGAGCACGCCGGCCGCGGCCCGGTCCACCTGATCGGCAACTCGCTGGGCGGCTCCATCTCGGTGCGCGTGGCCGCCCTCCGGCCCGACCTGGTGCGCACCCTCACGCTGATCTCCCCGGCCATGCCGTTCCTGGACCCGCGGCGGACCGCACAGGGCCCGGTCCTGCCGCTGCTCGCGGTGCCCGGCGCGGACCGGCTGATGGCCTGGGCACTGACCCGGATCACCGCCGAGCAGATGGCCGAGCAGGTCCTGGCCGCCTGCTTCGGCGACACGTCGAAGGTGCATCCGCAGCGCCGCGCCGAGGCCATGGAGGAGATCCAGCTCCGCTACACGGTCGCCCACTACCCCAAGGCCTATCTGGGCACACTGCGCGGCCTGGTGGGCAGTTTCCTGCGGGCCTACCTGCCGGGCGCCGACTCGCAGTGGCGTCTCGCCGCGCGCATCCAGGCGCCCACCCTGGTCATCGGCGGTCTCAACGACCGTCTCGTCGACCCGCGGGTGCCCGCCCAGGTCGCCAGGACCATCCCGGACGGCCGCCTGCTGATCCTGCCCGGCGTCGGCCACGTCGCGCAGATGGAGGTTCCGCGCCTGGTCGCCCGGGCGATCGTCGGCCTTCTCGACGACACCCGATAAACCTTTCCATCTCTTGTACGCCTACGCGTACTCGATCGGGTTGTTCCGCGAGCCTCTGCCTGGTCCGGGCCGTGACGCGCCCGCCGGGCTGATCCGGTGGCCGGGTGCTGGGAAGTTCACCTTTCGCGCACGCGGACACGCGGGGGACGAACCGGGTTGCATGTTGTAACGAAGGGCACAAGATCTTCTATGGGTGGGAAGCGGCCGCTCGTTATGGGAATCTGAGAAGCCTTGACTGCCTCCCCGCACTGATGGACGGGGAGTTCCCGGGTTTCCCGCCGCACAGCCCGCTGCCCCGAACGGAGGTCGCCTCGTTGAGGTCTCGCGCCGGTTTCACAGGCGGACACCGCCGACCCGGCGGCCAAGACCGTTGGCGGCAGTCCTGGCTGATCGTGCTGCTCGCCACCGTGGTGCTGTTCGGGGTCGCCGCGCTCGGCAGGCAATACACGGAGGGCACGGCTCCGCCCGGCGACCCGGCAGCCGCGGCGTCACCCACCGGGCCCGTCCGGTCCGCGCCGGCCGATCCGCCCGCCGAGGTTCCGGCCGCCGCGGCCGACCCGGTCGAGTCCGATCCGGTCGTGGAGCCGGGGTTCCCGGCCGAGGGTGTGCTGAAGCTCGGCGGCCGGGTGCCGTCCACCGGGTCCGGTGAGTTCGAGTTCGCGAGGGAGCGCAGCCCCGTCTTCGGCGCCAAGGGGCCGGTGCGCCGCTTCAAGGTGGCCGTGGAGAAGGGCAGCGGCGAGGACGTCTCCGCCTTCACCGCTCAGGTGGTCGCCACCCTCTCCGACGAGCGGAGCTGGATCGGCACCGGCCGGTTGCGGATGCAGATGGTCAGCGGCGCCGAGGCGGCCGACTTCACGGTCTACCTGGCGACCCGGGAGACGGCCGGGCAGATGTGCCAGCGGGGCGGCACCAACATCCGGATCGGCGGGGTGCCGTTCACGTCGTGCCGGGCCACCGGGAAGGCGATCCTCAACCTGGACCGCTGGCGCAAGTCGGCCCGCCCCTACCTGGAGTCCGGTGTCGGCCTGGCCGAGTACCGGCAGTACGTGATCAACCACGAGGTCGGGCACGAACTCGGGCACCGCCACGAGGGCTGCCCCAAGACGGGCGGGCCGGCCCCGGTGATGGTTCAGCAGACCCTCACGCTGCGTGGCTGCAAGCCGTATTCGTGGCCGCGCCGTAACGACAAGAACCTGACGGGACCGTCGCTCTGACGCTGTTCCGGTACGGAAATCCGAAAGTCCTGTGACAGGCGAGGAGTCGTGGCAGGCTGGCGCTTGCTATGGCAAACGCGACAAATGGCCCCGTTGATCCGGACGCCGGCATCGACCGGCGTGGCCGGGTTGAGCGGACCCGCGCCCAGGCGGATCCGGCCGCGCCCGCCGCCCCGGTCCGCCGGGCACGCACCGTGGCCGCCACGTCCACCACACGCTCGCCGGTGACCGCACAGACCGAACCGGCCCGCAAACCCGCCCGCAAGCCCTCGACCGCCGACGAGCCGGCCCGCAAACCGGTCGGCAAGAAGTCCACGACCGCCACCGAGCCGGCCAAACCCGCCGCGGTCAAGTCCACGTCGAGCCGGCCGGCGGCCACCCGTACGACGGCCCGCAAGACGGCCACCAGCGCCGCGGCGACACCGGACGAGCAGCCCCGCCCGGCACGCCGGCGTGCCACCAAGCCCGCCGAGACCACCACGGAACCCGACACCGGCGGTACGGCCCCGAACACCCGCCGGACCGCCGACGGAGACGACGGGCCGACCGGCCGGGCCCGCCGTACCGCCGAGGGAGACGACGGGCCGACCGGCCGGGCACGCCGTACCGGCCGGGCCGTCGCGGCACCGCCGGAGGAAGCCGTCCCGGTGGTGGAGGAGGCCCCGGAGCCGCCCGCCATGACCCGCGGCATCGTCGAACTCGCCGCCGAACGCCTCGCCGCCTCCCAAGCTGCCCGCGAGCAGAAGCCCGAGCCGCCGGCGCCCGCCGACGACGACCCGATGGCGGCGCCCGGCGCCTACATGAACCCGCGCGCCGCCGGTGGCCGCCGAACGGGCCGGTCGGGTGGCATCCGGGCCGTTCCCGGCGGCACCCGCCCCGGCACGGGCAGCCGGCCTCCGCTCGCCTCCCGCCCACCGGCCGGGCCGCCCGAGGCGGTCCGGCCGCACAGCGCCGGACCCGAACGATGGGACGGGCTCTCACCCGGCAACGGCTGGCTGGGGACGCCCGGCGCCCCATCCGGGCGGGAGGACGAACCCGTGATCGTCGGGCGCCCCGGCGCCCATCGGGCCACGAACCTCCCGGAACCGCCCGGAGGACCGGCCGTCAGCCCGGACCTTGACGCCGGGCCCGCCGGGATCGAGGTCCCTGGCAGTTCGCCCGAGGGGCCGGCCGCCGGTCCGGATCTTCACGCCGGGCCCGCCGGGATCGAGGTCCCTGGCAGTTCGCCCGAGGGGCCGGCCGCCGGTCCGGATCTTCACGCCGGGCCCGCCGGAACCGAGGCCCCCGGCAGCCCGTTCGAGGACGGTCCGGACGTCCGCTACCGGCGGACCCGGAACCGGCCCGGTCTGCCGCCCAGCCTGCGGCTGCCCGCGGAACTGCCGGACAACCTGTGGCCGCCGCCCGCGCTGATGGACCGGAGCCTGGCCGAGAACATCTACGTGCCACCGCCGGCCGGGGAGGCGCCACAGGCGCGTTCCCAGGCGCCGGCCCGGCCCGAGGCCCGGCCGATGGAGGAAGAGCCTGAGGCGCGGCCCGAGGCGCGGCCCGAGGTGCCCGAGGTGCCCGAGGACCCGGGCCCGGCGGCCACGCGGCGCCCGCACTCCACCGACCTGTCGCGGGAGGACGAGCACGAGCCGGCGTTCCTGCCGTCGGTGCTGGAACGCGGCGACCACGACATCGAGTACGTGCCGGCGCACTCCCGGGAGCACACCCCGGCCCGGCACGCGGCCCCCGAGACGGCTGTCGCCCGCCGGGTCCGGCGCCGCAGAAGGGCCGTGCTCATCGCGTACCTCCTGGTCGTGATCGTGGTTTTGATCGTGGGCCATCAGCTGCGCGGCAGGGAGGAGCCGCTGGCTCCGGGCCGGGACGCGGCGCAGCGGGCGGCCGAACCGGCGGGGGTGGGTCCCGCGGCCGGGCCGGAGCCGCCGATGACCAGAGCCGAACCGGTCGAGCCGGACGCCACGGCCGACAAGCCGAAGGCGAAGGCGGGCGAGTTCAAGTACGAGCGCGACCGCGGCCCGATGCTGGGCAGCGGCGGCAAGCTGTACCGCTTCCGGGTGGCGGTCGAGAAGATCGTCGAGGGCACGTCCGCCGGGGAGTTCGCCGAGTCGATCGACGAGACCCTGGGTGACGAACGGAGCTGGATCAACGACGGCCGGCTGCGGCTGCGCCGGGTGGCGGACGCCGGTGACGACGTCGACTTCACGATCTACCTGGCGTCGGCGCGCACCTCGGAGCGGATGTGCGCCGCCGGTGGCCTGGACACCGAGGGTTTCACCTCGTGCCGGATCCCCGGTCAGGTGATCATCAACGCGGACCGCTGGGCCGGCGCGGTGCCCGACTACCAGGGACGGCTGGAGCAGTACCGGCAGTACACGATCAACCACGAGGTGGGCCACGAACTCGGCCACGGGCACGAGAAGTGTCCCGGCGAGGGCGAGAAGGCGCCGGTGATGATGCAGCAGACCTTCGGCCTCAAGGGCTGTACGCCGAACTCCTGGCCCTATCTGGACGGCGAGCGATACTCGGGTGAGCCGGTAGCCTGAGTTATTCCGCGATCCCGCATGTCGGGCCAGTGTCCAACGTCATGGATCAGCGTCCGCGAATCGAGCAACAATGGGCGGCGATCCTTACCACCGAACCCGGGGAGTGAACTGTGGCTCTGCCCCCGCTCGTCGAGCCGGCCGCCGAGCTGAGCGTCGATGAGATCCGCCGCTATTCGCGTCACCTGATCATCCCCGATGTCGGGATGGACGGGCAGAAACGGCTGAAGAACGCCAAGGTCCTCGCCGTCGGCGCGGGCGGCCTCGGCTCACCGACGTTGCTCTACCTGGCCGCGGCCGGCGTGGGCACGCTCGGCATCATCGACTTCGACACCGTCGACGAGTCCAACCTCCAGCGCCAGATCATCCACGGCGTCTCCGACATCGGCACACCGAAGGCCGAGTCCGCGGCCCGCAGCATCGCCGAGGTCAACCCGCTGGTGAACGTGGTCATCCACAACACCGCGCTGGACCGCGACAACGTCAAGGAGATCTTCAGCCAGTACGACCTGATCGTCGACGGCACCGACAACTTCGCGACCCGTTACATGGTCAACGACGCTGCGGTGCTGCTCGGCAAGCCGTATGTCTGGGGTTCGATCTACCGCTTCGACGGCCAGGCCTCGGTGTTCTGGGAGGAGCACGGTCCCTGCTACCGCTGCCTCTACCCGGAGCCCCCGCCGCCCGGCATGGTGCCGAGCTGCGCCGAGGGCGGCGTCCTGGGCGTGCTGTGCGCGTCGATCGGCTCGATCCAGGTCAACGAGGCGATCAAGCTGATCACCGGCATCGGTGAGCCGCTGGTCGGGCGCCTGATGGTCTACGACGCCCTGGAGATGAGCTACCGCAAGATCAAGATTCGTAAGGACCCGAACTGCGCGCTCTGCGGCGAGAACCCGACGGTCACCGACCTGCTCGAGGACTACGAGGACTTCTGCGGCGCGGTCTCCGAGGAGGCGGTGGAGGCGATCACCGGCTCCACCATCACCGTCCGCGAGCTCAAGGACTGGCAGGACAGCGGCAAGGACATCTTCCTGGTCGACGTCCGCGAGCCCGCCGAGTGGGACATCAACCGGATCCCCGGCGCGGTGCTGATCTCCAAGGGCGAGATCCTGTCCGGCGCGGCGCTCGCGAAGTTCCCGCAGGACAAGCAGATCGTCCTGCACTGCAAGTCGGGCGTGCGCTCGGCCGAGGCCCTCGCCGCGATCAAGGCGGCCGGGTTCAAGGACGCCGTGCACGTCCAGGGCGGCATCGTCTCCTGGGTCAACACCATCGACCCGTCGCTGCCGTCGTACTGATTTCCTCCCCGGGGAGTCACCTTCGGGTGACTCCCCGAGACTAACGGACCTGCGGCCCACAGAATCGCCCGGTACCGTCTTCATCGTGATCGATATAGACGCCGCGATCGGCTACGTGGTCGCCCATGGTGATCCGGTGGAGCGGGCGCGGTTGTCCCACCTCAGGACCGGCCAGCCCGCCCCCGCGGAAGCCGTCGACCGGATCGCCGCGGGCCAGATGCCCGAGGGCGGCTGGCCCGCCTCCGCCGACGGCGCGATCCCGTCGATCGACGCCACCTGCTTCCGCCTCGCCGAGCTCGACGACATCGGCGCTCTCAACGACGCGGTCGGCGCGCGGGCGCTGTACTGGCTGGCCGGAGCACAGCGCGGCGACGGCACCTGGCAGGAACACGAGTCGCTGGCCGACCAGGCGCCACCCTGGGCGCTGCCCGGCGACCCCGAGGCGACCCTCTACCTGACTTCGGTCGCGGGCTTCTGGCTCACCGCGGCGGCCGTCGAGATCGACCCCCACCAGACCCGGTCCCCGTGGCACGAGGTGCTGCGTTCCGCCGCCGGCTGGGTGGTCTCCCAACTGCGCCCCGACGGCACCTGGCCGTCGTTCCTCGCGGCCGGCTGGCATGCCGCCGGCCTGTTGCACCAGCAGCAGTTCTTCTACGAGTCGGCGCGGGTGCAGCAGGTGCTCGGCGAGCGCCTGCCGGACATGACCCCGGCCGACGTGGCGTCGATGGCCGCCGCGCTGCGCCGGGTCAACCTGGGCGACGACTGGCTGCTGCAGAACGCACGCAAACGCCTGGGCCAGACCCAGCGCGGCGACGGCGGCTGGGACAGCAACGAGGGCCCGCTCTTCGACGTCAACATCACGCTGACGGCGCTGCGCGCCTGCCGCTGACGCTGTCGGCAACGGACCGGCTCGGGCGTGCGGGTCTGCCGGCGGTTGTCGGACAGTTCGGCCCAGGCTGGGATCAGCGGGTGTGGCCGTTGCCGGTGACGATGTACTTCGTGGAGGTCAGTTCCGGCAGGCCCATCGGTCCACGGGCGTGCAGTTTCTGCGTGCTGATGCCGATCTCCGCCCCGAAGCCGAACTCGCCGCCGTCCGTGAACCGGGTGGACGCGTTCACCATCACCGCCGCGGCGTCGACACTGGCCACGAACCGCCGGGTGGCGGTGGTCGACTCGCTGACGATGGCCTCGGTGTGACCGGTGCCCCAGCGGCGGATGTGGTCGAGGGCGTCGTCCAGGGAGTCGACGACGGCTACCGCGATGTCCGGGGACAGGTACTCCGTACCCCAGTCTTCGTCGGTGGCGGTGACCACCGCGTCGCTGTAACCGGCGACGCGGGCGTCGCCGTGCACGGTGACGCCGCGGTCGATCAGCTCCGGCAGCACCAGCGGCAGGAACGTGTCGGCGATCTCGGCGTGCACCAGCAGCGATTCGGCGGTGTTGCAGGTGGAGTAGCGCTGGGTCTTCGAGTTGACCGTGACGGCGAGTGCTTTCTCCAGGTCGGCGGCGGCGTCCACGTACACATGGCAGTTGCCCACGCCGGTCTCGATCACCGGCACGGTGGACTGCTCCACCACCGTTTTGATCAGGGAGGCGCCGCCGCGCGGGATCAGCACGTCGACCAGGCCACGGGCCCGCATCAGTTCCTTGACCGAGTCGCGGGTGGTGGCGTCGAGCAGTTGGACGGTGTCGGCCGGCAGGCCGGCGTCGGCGACGGCCTTGCGCAGCACCGAGACGATCGCCGCGTTCGACGAGAAGGCCGAGCCGGAGCCGCGCAGCAGAGCCGCGTTGCCGGATTTGAGGCAGATGCCGGCCGCGTCGGCGGTCACGTTCGGCCGGCCCTCGTAGATCATGCCGACCACGCCGAACGGGACCCGCACCTGCCGTAGCTCCAGCCCGTTCGCCAGGGTGGAGCCGCGCACCACGTCACCGACCGGGTCCGGCAGGGCGGCGAGCCGGCGCAGGCCGTCGGCCATCGCGGCGACCCGCTCCGGGGTCAGCGCCAACCGGTCGATCATCGCCTCGGAGAGGCCGTTCTCCCGGGCGTTCGCGATGTCGACGCCGTTGGCGTGCACGATGTCGTCGGTCCGCTCGACCAGCCGGTCCGCCATCAACAGCAGGGCCTTGTCCTTCTCCGCGCGGGTGGCCCCGGCCAGGTCGAACGAGGCGACTCGTGCCGCCGACGCCTGCTCCAGCACGCTCATGACAAACCCTTTCCAAAGATTCAGATCAAAACCGTCGATGGGGTACGGCTAAAGCAGCACCAGATCGTCTCGGTGTACGACTTCTCGTTCATAGCCCGGACCGAGTGCCGCGGCCAACTCGGGGGTGGACCGCCCCAGAAGCGCCGGCAACTCGACCGCGTCATAGTTGACCAGCCCGCGCGCCACCGAAGTACCGGAAACGGCGTCCACCAGGTCGACCGGGTCGCCGGCCGCGAACGACCCGTCGACCGCGGTGATCCCGGCCGGCAGCAGCGACTTGCGGCGGGCCACCACGGCCGCGACGGCGCCTTCGTCGAGGTGCAGGCGACCGCGCGGCGCCGTGGCGTGGGCCAGCCAGAACAGCCGGGCGGCGGGGCGGGTCGCGGACGCCTCGAAAAGGGTGCCGACGTCCTCACCGGCGAGCGCCGGCCCGGCCAGCGGGGCGGCGGTCAGCACGACCGGGATGCCGAAGCCGGTGGCGATCCGGGCGGCCTCCACCTTGGTCACCATGCCGCCGGTGCCGACCCCGGACTTGCCGGCCGACCCGATCGCGATGCCGTCGAGGTCGTTGTCGTCACGGACCAGCGAGATCTTCACCGACGCCGGATCGGACGGGTTGCCGGTGTAGAGGGCGTCCACGTCGGAGAGCAGCACCAGCAGGTCGGCGTGGGCGAGCGCGGCGACCAGGGCGGCGAGCCGGTCGTTGTCACCGAACCGGATCTCCTCGGTGGCGACCGTGTCGTTCTCGTTGACGATCGGCAGCGCGCCGAAGTCGAGCAGCTTGCGCAACGTCCGGTACGCGTTCCGATAGTGGACCCGCCGGGTCACGTCGTCGACGGTGAGCAGCACCTGCCCGACGGTGAGCCCGTGCCGGGCGAAACCCGCCGCGTACCGCCCGATCAGCAGACCCTGGCCGACCGAGGCGGCGGCCTGCTGGGTGGCCAGGTCACGCGGTCGGCGGCGCAGTCGCAGCGGGGCCAGCCCGGCGGCGATCGCGCCGCTGGACACCAGAACCACCTCACGCCCGCCGGTCGCCAGCGTGCCCAGCACGTCGACCAGGGCGTCGACCCGTTGCTCGTCGATGCCGCCCGCCGCGGTGGTCAGCGAGGACGACCCCACCTTGACCACTATCCGGCGCGCACCGGTAACCACTTCCCGCACCCGGCCCATTGTGCTCGGCAGGCCGGTGTCGATCGTTGCCAGATCCCATATCGTGGCGGGTGATGACACCGCAGGAGTACGTGGAAGAGGTCCTGACCCTGGTGGAGAGCATCCCCGAGGGGCGCGTCATGTCGTACGGCGCGATCGCGGAGGCGCTGGCCGAACGGTCCGGCCGCAATTCGCCCCGGCAGGTCGGGCGCATCATGGCGTTGCACGGCGGTGGCGTTCCCTGGCACCGGGTGTGCGGCGGCGGCGGACGGCTTCCACCGGGGCACGAGGCGCGGGCCAAGGCGCTGCTGCTGGCCGAGGGCGTGCCGATGCGCGGCGACCGGGTGCTGATGGCCGACGCCGGCTGGATGCCCTGGTGAAGGCCGGGTCACCGAGCCGTACGGCGTGGAGCGCGGCCCGCTACCGCGCCGCCCATCAGCTGCTGGAGGACGGCTCGATCTTCGAGGACGCGCTGGCCGTACCCCTGCTGGGTGAAGCGGAAGCGGATCTCCTGGCGGACGCCCCGCGCCGTGCCATGCGGCTGTTCATCGCGGCCCGGCACCGTTTCGCCGAGGACGCTCTGGCCGTCGCGGTGCGCCGCGGCGTGCGGCAGGCGGTGGTCCTGGGCGCGGGCCTGGACACGTTCGCCTACCGCAACCCGCACCCGGGCCTGACGGTGATCGAGGTGGACCATCCGGACACGCAGGCGTGGAAGCGGGAGCGGCTGGCCGCCGCGGGCATCAGTGTGCCCGGCACGGTCCGTCACGTCGGCGTCGACTTCGAGAAGGAGTCGCCGGCCGACCGGTTGCGCCTGGACGGGCCCGCCTTCTTCCTCTGGCTGGGTGTGGTGCCCTACCTGACCGCCGAGGGCTTCGCCTCGACGCTGGACGTCACGGCCGGGCACGAGGTCGTCTTCGACTACGCGCAGTCACCCGAGCGTGCGACGGGGGAGCGGCGTGCCCAACTGGAGGCGCGGGCCGATCGGGTGGCGCGGCTGGGCGAGCCGTGGCTGAGCTACTTCGAGCCCGACGAGATCGCCGCTGAACTGCGGGAACGAGGCTTCACCCGGATCGAGGACCTGGGCCCGGCAGCGCTGGCGGCGAGGTATTTCGGCCGCCCGGACGTGCCGCCGGAGACACCGGGCGGGCACGTCCTGCACGCGTCATAGCCCGGCCGCGGCGGCCGCGGCGCGCACCTGGTATTCGAAGAAGCCGCGCCGGTCCTCCTCGACCGACTTGTTGAGCTGCCCGAACAGCTCGAAGCTGATGGCGCCGCAGATCTGGAAGAACGCGGCGATCGTGTCGGCGATGACCCGCGGCGGCAGGTCGGGGTAGAAGGAGGCCGCGATCGGCTGAAGCTCCTCGATGAAACGCCCGGTCACCGGTGGTCGCTCGGCGACCGCATTCGATCGGTACGCCTCCGCGAGCGTGTGCCCGAGCAGCAGCATGACGCGGGTGGCCGGTTCGACGGTGTCCCGCGGCGCGGCGTAACCGGGGACCGGGCTGCCGTAGATCAGCGCCCACTCGTGCGGGTTGGCGAGCGCCCACTCACGTGCCGCGTGCGCCGCCGCCAACCATTTCCCCAGCGGCTCGGTCGCCTCTGCGGCGGCCCGCTCGGCCGCCTCGCCGATCGCGTCGTACGCGTCGATGATCAGCGCCGTGAGCAGTTCGTCGCGGCTCGCGAAGTACCGGTAGACGGCCGACGAGGCCATGCCGAGGTCGCGGGCGACCGCACGCAGCGAAAGGTTGGCTCCCTCGGTGGCCAGGTGACGGCGGGCCACCGTCTTGATCTCTTCGGTCATCTCGGCCCGGACGCGGGCTCGCAGGTTGGCGGCACTCATGCGGACCAGTGTGCCACAGCGAGAGCGGTGCTCTTGCATTTTGCGGAGACCCGTGCGACCGTTGTTCTCGACAAAGAGCACTGCTCGCAAAGGAGAACGCCATGCAGCTCGTAGTCGGTTCCGGCCCGATCGGCTCCACCGTCGCCCGCCTGCTCGCCGACAGCGGCGAGCGGGTCCGCGTCGTCACGCGCAGCGGCGGCGGCCCCGAACATCCGCTGATCGAGCGGATCGCCGCCGACGCGTCCGACCAGCACCGCCTCACCGAGCTCGCCGCCGGATCGACGGTCCTCTACAACTGCGCCAACCCGAAATACACCGAGTGGGCCGCCAAGTGGTTCCCGATGAACAACGCGATGATCGCCGCGGCCAAGTCGGCTGGCGCGGTCTACGCCATCACCGGCAACCTGTATGGATACGGTCCCCAGCCCGGCGGCCTGATGACCGAGAACAGCCCGCTCGCCGCCACCGGCCGCAAGGGCCGCATCCGCATCCGCATGTGGCAGGACGCGTGCGAGAGCGGAGTCCGCACGGTCGAAGCACGCGCCTCCGACTACCTGGGCGCCGGCGCGGCCGGCATCTTCTCCGCCGTCCTGCTCCCCGCCATGAACGCCGGCCGCACCGCCTGCGCCCCCGCCGACGTCGACGTGCCGCACAGCTTCACCTACACCGGTGACATGGCCCGCACCCTGATCGCCCTGGCCGCCGACGACCGCGCGCACGGAAAAGCCTGGCACGTCCCGTCACCGGCCCCGATCACCATCCGCGAGATCGCCGACCGCTACGCCACCCTGACCGGCCGGCCGAAACTGACCATCCGCAAACTGCCGCGCTTCGTGATGCGCACCGCCGGCCTGGCCGTCCCGATCGCCCGCGAACTGGCCGAGATGGACTACCAGTTCTACGCGCCGTTCATCCTCGACTCGTCCCTGACCGAGCGCACCTTCGGCCTGACGGCCGCCCCGATCGAGGTCGCCCTCCGCGAGACCGCCTCCGACGCCGAGGCCATCGCCGCCCGCCGCATGTGACGTTCGTCGTTCGCCGGGTCGTCACGGCCGGCCGCATGTGATGTCCGTCGTTCGCCGGGTCGTCACGGCCGGCCGCATGTGATGTCCGTCGTTCGCCGCGGCGGGCGACAGCCGATGCCGGTTCAGAGCAGCAGGCCCACACCGCCGCGCCGGGGATCACCGGCCGCCCCCGCCCGGCCCACCGCCGTCACCCCGCCGAAATAGTGGTTGATCTCCGGCCATTCGACGATCTGCCAGCCGGCGTCCGCCAGCGCCGCGAGCTCCGCGGGCGGACAGCCGGCTTCGGCGTGCACGGTGTCCTCCACGACGTGGAATCGCGGCCGGGCGATCGCCTCCGGCACGCTCAACCCGTCGACCAGCACCCCCAACAGCGTGTCCACCAGGGCGGTACGGATCCGCGACGCCCCCGCCGACCCCGCCGCCACGGCCAGCCCACCGTCCGGGGCGATCACCACGAGCGGGCACATGTACGAGTACATCCGCCGCCCCGGCGCCAGGTCGTCGGTGAGCAACTCCCCTTCGCCGAGCATCGAGTTCAGGTTGATGCCGAGACCGGGCAGCCACACCCCGGCGCCCAGTCCCAGCGTCGTGGTGATCACGCAGGCGTTCCCCTCGGCGTCGACCACCGAGACGTTGGTGGTGTCGCCGAGCCGCTGTCTGCCCCGGTTGAGCAGCGCGGACGCCACCCCCGGGGCCCGTCGTGGGCGGGACAGGTCGTCCGGCAACGCTCCGATCGTGTCGACCGTACGGTTCAGGTCATGCCGGGCGTGCACCCGGTGCCCGGCCATCGTGGCGTGATCCACCGGCGTTTCGTGCACCCGGTACTCGGCCAGGTCGGCGGGCCCGATCGTGCCGCCGGCCGCGCGCACGGTGTCCACCAGCACCTCCCCGTACTCCCCGGTGTAGAACACTTCCGGCCCGTCACTGGCCAGCGCGTCCATGGCCGTCGCGAGCCCCGGATGGAAGAGCAACTCGTCACCCTGCAACAGCCGCCCACCCGGCTGGTAGAGGGCGGCCCCCTCGCCGTACGCCAGCGCCGGCGCGCAGGACTCCAGCGTGCGCGCGTGCGCTGCGGGCAGCAGCACCCCGGTCCGGGCGAGTCCGGCGGCCGGCGCCACCACCTCGCGCCACGGCAACCGGCCCCAGCGCCGGTGCACCTCGCCCAGCCCGGCCGGAACTCCGGGCACCGCGACGCTCGCCCCACCGATCGAGTAGATCTGTGGCAGCCCACCGAAGAACACGTCGACCGCCACCATCGCCTCCGGCTTGCGGTCCCCGTCCAGGCCCGGCACGGCCACGAAGAAGTCCAGACAGGTGACCTTGCCGCTGCTCGCCTCGAAATAGGTGGCGAAGCCGCCACCGCCGAGTCCCGTGTAAACGGTCTCGGCGACACAGCAGGCCAGGACGGCGGCCACCGCCGCGTCGGCGGCCGACCCTCCGGCCTGCAGAATTCGCACCCCCGTGCGCGCGGTCGCCGGGTGACTGGCGGCGACACCGGCCGCAACGCTTTTCATGCGGCGAGCGTAGAAGGAACCGCCCGATCATGGTTACGATGCGCGTCGATGACGACCGGTGGTCCCTCTCCCGTGGTACCCCCGACGAGTGTTCTTCCTCGCGGCGTTTTGGCTGGGTATGCCCTCGGCTCGATGGTCACCGGCGCGTTCGGCACGGTGCCCGGTTTGCTTCTTCTGCCTTATCTGACCGACACGCTCGGTGTAGCGGCGGGTGTTGCCGGATTGCTGGTCCTCCTTCCGAAAGCGTGGGACGTGCTGGTCAACCCGCTGGCCGGCCGGATCTCCGACCGCAGCGGCGCCCGCCGCCCGTTCCTGCTGGTCGCCGGCCTGTTCCTGGGGCTGCTCTTCGCGGCCGTCTTCGCGGCGCCGTTCCCCGGCGAGGCCGCCTCCGGCGCCTACGTCGCGTTCGCCTTCCTCGCCGCCGCCACCGCGTTCGCCTTCTTCCAGGTGCCCTACGTGGCGATGCCCGCCGAGTTGACCGACGGATACACCGAGCGCACCCGGCTGATGACCTGGCGGGTCGCAGTCCTGGCGCTGGCCATCCTGATCTCCGGCGCCCTCGCGCCGCTGGTGGTCGAGCTGACCGGAGGCGGCCGTGAAGGCCACCGGTGGTCCGGCGCGTTCGTCGGCTCACTCATCGTCGTGGGCACGCTCGCCACCTTCTTCGGTACGCGTGGAGCACTCACCCACACGGCCACCGCCGCCGAGCCCAGTCTCCGCGCCCAACTGCGCGTGGCCGCCGGCAATGCCCCCTTCCTCGCTCTGCTGATCTGCTGGATCGTGCAGGCCGCCGGCATCGGCACCATGCTGGCCGGAGTCAAGTACTTCGCCGACCACGTCATCGTCCAAGAGGCCGGGGCGACCTTCCTGTTCGCCGCGTTCGTCGGCCCGGCCCTGCTGGTCATGCCCCTGTGGACGGCCGTCGGCAGGCGGCACGGCAAACTCCGCTCGCTCGTCGCCGCGTCGCTGCTCTTCGCCACCGGCGCACTGATCCTGCTCGCCGCACCGGCTCTGCCCGGCGTCGCGATCTATCTGATTGTCGCGCTGGTCGGCGCCGGTTACGCGGGTCAGCAGGTGTTCGCCATGGCCATGCTGCCGGACTGCATCGCCTACGACACCGAGCGGACCGGCCGCCGCCAGGCCGGCGTCTTCACCGGTCTGTGGACGGCGGGGGAGACCCTCGGGTTGGCGCTCGGGCCCGGTATCTACGCATTGATCCTCCAGCTTTTCGGCTATGTCTCGTCGGCCACCGGCGAGTCGGCCGCACAGAGCGACACGGCGCGGCTCGGGGTGCTGCTCGGCTTCACGGTGGTCCCGGCCGTGCTGGTCGGCGTCGCCGTGTTGCTGCTGCGACGCTACGACGATCGGGTCGCCGGTGGCGGCGGGCCTGTGGACAACCCGCCGGTGTGGACAACCGAGGAGCGGGCGCCGGAGGAGGGGTAACGTCGCGGCATGATCGATGCGCTGCCGGACAAGGGCGTGCCGGGCGAGCAGATCCTCGCCGAGCTGCGGGAGCTGCGTGGCGGTGACCTGCCGACACACGGCGGTCGCCTTTTCGCCTATGTCTACGACCCCGCACTGGAGGGTCTGGACGACCTGGCCAGGGCCGCTCACGCCACGTCCGCACACGTCAACGGGCTCGACCCGACCGCCTTCCCCTCCCTGCTGGCGATGGAGAATGCCCTGGTCGCCGCAGCCGCCAAACTCCTCGGCGGAGCCCCGGTGACGGCCGCCAGCGGCCCAGCGGCGGGCAGCGCGACCGCCAGCGCTCCAGTGGTGGGCAGCGCGACCGACGGCGGCCCAGTGGTGGGCAGCGCGGCCGGCGGCGGCCCAGTGGTGGGCAGCGCGGCCGGCGGCGGCCCAGTGGTGGGCAGCGCGGCCGGCGGCGGCCCAGTGGTGGGCAGCGCGACCAGCGGCGGCACCGAGTCGCTGATTCTCGCCGTCAAGGCGGCCCGTGACGCTCATCCCGAGATCGCCAGGCCGCGCCTGGTGGTCCCGTCCACGGCGCACGCGGCTTTCGCGAAGGCCGCGCACTATCTGCGAGTGGAGCTCGACACCGTGCCGGTGAAGGGACTGCGGGCGGACCCTCCTGCTATGGCCGCGGCAATCACCCCCGACACCGTGCTGGTCGCGGCCTCCGCCCCCAGTTACGCCCACGGTGTCGTCGACCCGATCCCGGAGCTGGCGGCCATCGCGGCCGAGCGCGGGGTGCGGTTCCACGTCGATGCCTGCTTCGGCGGCTGGATCCTGCCCTACCTGCGGCGGCTCGGCGCCGACCTGCCGGATTTCGACTTCTCCGTGCCCGGTGTCACGAGCATCTCGGTCGACCTGCACAAATACGCGTATGCCCCGAAGGGCGTCTCGATCCTGCTGCATCGGGACGAGGCGCTGCGCCGCCCGCAGTACTTCGCCTACGCGGACTGGCCCGGCTACACCATGGTCAACCCGGTGATCTCGTCCACCCGCTCGGGTGGCCCGATCGCGGCCGCGTTCGCCACGCTCCGCTCCATCGGTGACATCGGCTACCTGGAGCTGGCGACCCGCACCCGCGAGGCGGTCGCCATCCTGGCCGCCGCGGTCGAGGAGACCGACGGCGTCCGGCTCTACGCCCCGGCCGAGACCAGTGTGGTCTGCCTGGCCGCCGACGGTGTCGACCTGTTCGTCCTGGCCGACGAGCTCGCGGCCCGCGGCTGGCACACCCAGCCCCAGATGGCCTACGCCGACCTGCCCCCGACCATTCACCTCACGGTGACCGCGGCCGTCCGCGCGACGGCCACCGACTTCGGCCCCGACCTGGCGGCGGCCGTGGCCGCGGCGAAGGCCCGGGGCCCGGTCGAGCTGCCACCGCTGCCCCCGCTGACGCCTGAGATGATCACCCCCGACCTGATCGCCTCCCTGGCCGAGGGGCTGGGCCTGGCCGGCGGCGACTTCACGCAGATGGCCACGGTCAACTCCATCCTGAGTGCCGCCCCGCCCGCCCTGCGCGAGGCTCTCCTGACCGGCTTCCTGAGCTTCCTCCAACGCCCGGTGACGTATTGACGCAGTCATTGCGTCACGTAGGTGGTCCAATGCTGTTCGCCACGCCGGCGCTGAGCGCCACGGACCAAGAGGACCTGGCCGCTGTCGAGCGGATGCGCCGCGACCTGCGGCATCAGGTGCAGGCCAAACCGGCGAAATGAACGCTCGGGCTTCGGAGGTTCTTGACGGCCGCCGCGGTCGCGGGTTCGAACTCCATCGAGGGCTTCCGTGTCAGCGCGGTTGATGTCCAGGACCTGATGGATGGAGAGAAGGACGTCGAGGTCTCCGAGGAGAACCGTGCGGAGACCCTCGCCTGTCAGCGCATGATGACCTATGTGCAGACGCTGCACGGCGTCACGGATTTCACCTACAGCAAGGGCCTGCTGAACGCGCTTCACTGGATGCTGCAGGGCCATCGCCACGCTCGGCGCAAGCCGGCCAGCCAGTGGCGCGGTGGACCGGTCTACGTCACCGATCCGACCGATCCGAGTTTCGCCGCCTACACGGCTTCGGCCGCAAGCGAAGTACCGGTGCTGATGGGCGAGCTGGTGGCCTGGCTGAACGCGGCTGCTGGAGCCGGTCGGCCGCACCCGGGCGCGGTACCACACCGAGGGGCCGGGCTTTCCGGAGGACGTGCTGGAGGCGGCTCGTACACCGATGACGCTCAGCGAGCCGTATCAGGATGCAGTAGGTTGACGCCGTGGCCCTTCCTGGTGTGCTCGGAGAACCCATCCGGTTCGTGCTGAACTGGGGACGCCGCTATTCGCTCTGGGTGTTCAATTTCGGGCTGGCCTGCTGTGCGATCGAGTTCATCGCGTCCAGCATGGCCCGGCATGACTTCATGCGGCTCGGAGTGATCCCGTTCGCGCACGGGCCACGCCAGGCGGACCTCATGGTCGTGTCCGGCACGGTCACGGACAAGATGGCGCCGGCCATCAAGCGGCTCTACGACCAGATGCCCGAGCCGAAGTATGTGATCTCGTTCGGCTCCTGCTCGAACTGCGGTGGGCCGTACTGGGATTCGTATTCGGTCACCAAGGGCGTCGACCAGATCATTCCGGTGGACGTCTATGTGCCGGGCTGCCCGCCGCGGCCGGAGGCGTTGCTGCACGGCATCCTGCGGCTCCAGGAGAAGATCGCCGCCGAGCGGTCCGGCCCGGGCGGTGTGCACCGGCCCGACCCGCTGGCGCTGACCGCCCCGGTGATCCACCCGCCGAAAGGGCGCTGAGCCGAAGCCGCATCGGGGTAAACCGGACGGCCGGCGGCTGGGAGCGGTGAAGCCGGAGAACGGCGGCCGGCGAACCGCAAACCGAGACGGCTGTAAATGGCTCAGCAAGTTGTCCGCCAATGCATTGCGATCAATCGGCTGCGGCCTGAAGGCTGAACCCCGTTCGTGTGGAAGCACCGATCGGGGGGACTCCGTGGCACGCCTTCTCCGCAGAACGCTGGGAGCGATCATCGCGACCGTCCTGGCGTCGACCGCGCCCATGCCGGCCGCCGCGCACGGCGCCGGAGCACCGAACGCCGTCGTCACCTGGCACGTTCACGCCCAGGCAGCCATCTTCGATGTCGCCCGGCAGACGCCGAACGCGGCGTCCCGCAGTTTCGCCATGGTGCAGGGCGCCGTCTTCGACGCGGTGAACGCGATCGCCGGTGCTCCCTACGAGCCGTACCTGGTGGCGCCGGAGAGCAGTCGCGGCGATTCGGTTCCCGCGGCGGTCGCCGCCTCGGCGTACCGGGTGCTGGTCTCGCTCTTCCCTGCCCAGGCCGACGCGTTGCGGGCGCGGTATGACGAGGAGCTAACCAGGATTCCGGACGGTCGCGCGAAGCGCGGCGGAATCGCGGTCGGCGAGGCCGCGGCCGCCGCGATGATCGCCGATCGCACCGGCGACGGCGCTTTCGACACCAGCGTGACCTGGCCGGTCAGCGAGGTGCCGGGCGGATACCGGCTGACTCCGCCGAACTTCGTGCAGTCCGGCGCCTGGTACGCCTACCTGAAACCGTTCGTGGTCCGTGACCCCACGCGTTACCGGGTGTCCGGCCCGCCGGCCCTGACCAGCGCCGACTACGCCCGCCAACTGAACGAGGTGAAGTCTCTCGGCGCGGCCGGCAGCACGGCCCGCACCCCGGCTCAGACGGAGGCGGCGATCTGGTGGGACGACTTCCACATGGTCGAGTGGGAGATACGGCGGGTGCTGGCCACCGGGCAGCGGCTCGGCAATCTGGCGACGGCCCGGCTGTTCGCCCAGACCGACATGGCCACCGTCGACGCGCTGATCTCCTGCTACCAGCAGAAGCGTCACTGGAGTCTGTGGCGGCCGGTGACCGCGATCCCGCTGGCCGACACCGACGGCAACCCGGCGACGGTCGCCGACCCGGCGTGGCAGCCGCTGCGGGTGACCGCGCCGTCGCCGGAGTGGCCGTCCGGCCACGCCTGCTACACCTCGGCCACGATGGTCAGTTTCCGGGCCTTCTTCGGCCGGGACCGGCTGCCGTTCCACGCTTTCAGCCCCGACTCCGGAACCACCCGCTACTTCGACAGTTTCGCGAAGGCGCAGGCCGAGGTGCAGTCGGCGAGGATCTGGGCGGGCGTGCACTACCGCGGCGCCACGGTTCTCGGCGATCAGCTGGGCACGGCCGTCACCCGCGAGGTGGTGCGGAGTTTCGCCCAGCAGAACCGACCCTAACTCTCGAGGATCTCCCGTGCGCCCTGGCGCAGCAGCGAGGCGGCCACCGACGTCCCGAGGACCACGGGGTCGGTGGCCCATTCGTGCGCGTCGAGCACGGTCTTGCCGTCGAGGCTGATCACCCGGGCGCGCAGGCTGATCCGCCCGTCCGGCTCGGTGCGGGCGTAGCCCCCGATCGGCGAGTGGCAGCTCCCTTGCAGGATGTGCAGCATGGTCCGTTCGGCCTCGGTCTCCCGTTCGGTACGCCGGTCGCCGAGCGCGGCTGCGATCTCCAGGGCCGCCTCGTCCTCCTGACGGCATTGGAGCACGAGGGTTCCGGAGCCGACCGCGGGGACGAAGGTGTCGACGCCGATCGGATGGGTGATCCGCCCCGGCTGGTCGATGCGGTGCAGCCCGGAGACCGCGAGGAGCAGCGCGTCGTATTCTCCCGCGTCGAGCCGGGCCAGACGGGAGTTGGCGTTGCCCCGGATCGGCACCGGTGTCAGGTGTGGCCAGTGCAGGGCGAGCTGGGCGATACGGCGGACGGCCGACGTCCCGATCCGGGCTCCCCCGGGCAGCTCGTCGATGCGGAGCCCGCCGGGGTGGACGAGGCAGTCCCGCACGTCGTCACGGCTCAGGTAGGCGGCGAACACCGTCCCGGCGGGGGCGGGCCGGTCGCCGGGCACGTCCTTGACGCAGTGCACGGCAAGGTCGGCCCGCCCGTCGAGGAGCGCCTGGTCGACCTCTTTGGTGAAGGCGCCTTTGCCGCCGAGCTCGGACAGCGCGCCCTGCCAGCGGTCACCGCTGGTGGTCAGGGGCACGACCTCGACGTTCACCTCTGGGCGCCGTTCGGCGAGCATCCGGCGGACCCGTTCGACCTGGGCCAGCGCCATGGGGGAGGAGCGGGTTCCGATACGCAGCAGGCGTGAAGCGGACATAGCGGAAAGGGTAACCGTATGCTCGTCCAACGTGAGTACCGTGACGGACATGAGGGCCGACTTCATCATCGACGTTCTGACCCGTGAGTTCGGTGAGCTGATGGCTCTCGACCCGGCAGCGTTCCGCCGTAAGTTCCGGAAGATGGCGGCTTCCCCGTTCGCGTTCTACCGGGGCAGCGCCTCGCTCTTCTACGCCGACCTGGCCGGCGACTACCGGGACGACGCTTTCCTCGACGACCGGACGAGCCGGGTCTGGATCCACGGTGACCTGCACGCCGAGAACTTCGGCACGTACATGAACTCGTCCGGTCACCTGGTCTTCAACGTCAACGACTTCGACGAGGCGTATGTCGGGCCGTACACCTGGGATCTGAAGCGGTTCGCGGCCAGTGTCGCGCTGATCGGCTATTCGAAGGCACTGTCCGACGACGTCATCACGGCGCTGGTCACCACGTTCGCGCGGTCCTATCTGACCGAGTTGCGGGCCATCGCGCACGGCGGTGACGACGCGATCGGCTCGATCACCCTGGAGAACGCGACCGGTGTGCTGCGGCGGGTGCTTCAGCAGGCCCGGCTCAACACCCGGGTCGCCCTGCTCGGCGAGCAGACCACGATCGACGACTTCGACCGCCGGTTCTCGCTGGGCGACGGCGTCTACGAGGTGGACGCCGCCACCGGCACGATGGTGCGGGAGGCGTTCGACCGCTACCTGGACACGCTGCCGCAGGTGACCCGGCCGGTGTCGATGCACATCAAGGACATCAAGCTGCGCAAGGGCGTGGGGATCGGGTCGGCCGGTCTGCCGTCGTACAACCTGCTGCTCGAGGGGCACACCGAGGCCCTCGAGAACGACGTGATCATCTACATGAAGCAGGCCCAGATCCCGGCGGTCGCCCGTTGGATCGACGACGACCGGGTTCGCGGCTATTTCAAACACCAGGGCCACCGTACGAGTGAGTCGCAGCGGGCCCTGCAGGCGCACGCCGACCCGTGGCTGGGCTACACCGAGCTGGACGGGGTGGGGCAGTTGGTCGCCGAGGTCTCCCCGTACGCCGCGGATCTCGACTGGTCCGACGTGAACGAGCCGGACGAGCTGACCGGGGTGATCGCCGACCTGGGCCGTGCGGTGGCCCGGATGCACTCGGTCGCCGACGACGAGTCGAGTCACGACCTGGTCGACTTCTCCACCGAGGAGGCGATCGTCGCGGTCGTCGACAAGGACGAGGCCGGCTTCGTCCAGCACCTGGTGGACTTCGCGCACCGGTACGGTGACCAGGCCCGCGAGGACCACCAGGACTTCGTCGACGTGTTCCGCAACGGCCGCCTCCCCGGCCTGTGAGCGCTTACCGAGGCACGAACTGGACCATGAAGTCGGCCGAGGCGAACGGCTTCGACGACTCGAACGTGATCCTGTAGCGGAGATCTCCGCTGCCTCGCGCCGGTTCGAAGTCGTACCGCTTCGGCGGCCACTGACACGGCACCCGGACGGTGTCGACCACCTTGCCGGAGGCTTTCAGGATGTCGACCCGGAGCGTGCCGCGTCCGGCGCAGGCGCCGAGCACACGGAACCACCCGCCGACATGGCTGGGCAGGTCGTCCACGAGACCACGCCGGCCCGCGGTGATGCCGCCACCGGACCCGAATCCTTTGTCGGACGTCAGGTGCAGGGCGAACGTCGGGTTCGCGCGCTCGTCCTGCGCGGTCAGCGGCTCGCCGGTGTCGCTGGTGATCCGGAAGGCCAATCCGGCCGGTTTCGCCGGAGTCCCGACGTCCACGATCTTGTAGTCGACATCGGGGAAGTTCTGACCGATCTCGAAGGCGGTCTCCACCGGCTCGGGTTTCTCGGCACAGGGCACATCCAGGCGGGCCAGCTCGACCGGCTCGGTCTGCAGCATCTCACTGCCCGGGTTGCCGATGACGGCGAGAGTGAGGCTTCCGTCCCCGGCACAGGTGGCGCGCAGCGTCAGCCCGCCGAAGTAGCGGGTGCTCGACGCCACCCAGCCCGGCTTCACCTCGGTGGCCTTCTCGACGGCGGCCGGCGTGGAGGACGTGCCCAGCGCGACCTTCGCGGTCTGCGTCAGCTTCACCGGGTCGGCCGGAAGTTCCCTCTTCTCCGGAGGGGGCGGCGGCCGCATCCCCGCGATCACGCCACCGACGACCGCGAGCACCACGATCGCGGCCAGGGACACGGCCCGGCGGGTGCGGCGGATCCGCACCGTGCGGCGGGCCGCCTCGGCCCCCGGAGGGCGGATCGCCCGGATCGCCGACGGGCGGGTCCGCGCGAAGATCTCCTCGAGCTGGTCAGACATGGGTCACCCCCTCCGCGTCGGCGCCGAGTAGTCCGGCGAGGGTGCCGCGTGCCCGGTGCAGCCAGGACTTGACCGTCCCCTGGGCCACGCCCTCCCGCTCGGCGATCTCGGCGATGGTCAGGTCGCCCAGGTAGTGCAGGACCATGGCGCGCCGCTGGGCGGGCGGCAGTTCGGCGAGCGCGGCGACCAGCGCCACCCATTCGCCGCTCGGCCCGTCCAGCTGCGGTTCGTCGGCCCGCTGTTTGCGCAGGAAGTTCAGCGCGGTCCGGGCTCGGCGCCACCGGCTCACCGCCAGATTCCAGGCGGTACGGCGTACCCAGGCGGCCGGATCGTCGTACCGGCAGACCGTCGACCAGCGGGAAAGGGCGCGACAGAACGCTTCCTGTGCGATGTCCTGGGCCTCCTGACGGTCACCGAAGTACGCGTACAACTGCACGGTCAACCCCGCGTAGTGCGCGGCGTAGACCTCGTCGAACGTCGGTGGGTCGTGATGCACGGCGGCCGGTGTCTCCGATCGTTGCTCGGCGATGGCTCTCACGGCGACTACACGCGCGTGCCCGGCGGAAGGTTGCGGAAGCCGCCCGGATCATAGGATGAGCGGCATGACGCCCGAAGAGGTCGGTGAGCGCCTGGTCGCCCTGCTGGCGACAGACGATCCGGAGCAGGGCCCGGTGACGGCCGAGGTCTCCGGCGGCGGCCCCGGCCACGCCCGCGCGGTGGTCGACGTGCCGCCCGCCCGCTGGTGGTTCGCGGCCGAGGTGGCGCGCGACGCCGCCGCGCTGGGTTGTGACTTCTTCGACTGGCTCTCCGCCGTGGACGAGCTGGACGGCGGTTTCTCGGTGCTGGCCCACCTGTGGTCGACCGGCCGCCGGCACGGGGTGCTGCTGCGGACCCGGGTGTCCCGGGAGCATCCGGAGGTGGAATCCCTGGTGGAGCTCTATCCGGGAGCCGCGTGGCACGAGCGGGAGACGTTCGAGATGTTCGGCATCACGTTCGCCCGGCACCCCGATCTGCGCCCGCTGCTGCTGCCGCCGGAGTTCGAGGGGCATCCACTGCGTAAGGAGTTCGTGCTGGCCGCCCGGGTGGCGAAACCGTGGCCGGGCGCCAAGGAGCCGGGCGAGTCGGAGGGCGGCGCCGCCAAACGCGCCCCGATGCGCCCACCGGGCGTCCCGGATCCGAACGAGTGGGGCCCACTCAAAGGCAAGGTGCCGCCCCCGGAGACCCCGGCCCGCCCGGCCCGCGGCGAACGCCCTGTCCGTCCGGCCGGCGAACGCCCTGTCCGTCCGGCCGGCGAACGCCCTGTCCGTCCGGCCGGCGAACGCCCGGCCCGCCCCGCGCGCCCGGTCCGGGACACACCGCCGACCGAGGAGACCGACTGATGCCGCTCTGGCTCGACCTTCTCATCCGGGTCGCCGCCGTGATGGCCGGCTTCCTGGTGCTGCCGCTGGTCATCGGCCAGGCCGAGCACAAGGTGATGGCGCACATGCAGGGACGGGTCGGCCCGATGTACGCGGGCGCCTTCCACGGTTGGGCCCAACTGGTCGCCGACGGGGTGAAATTCGTCCAGAAAGAGGACATCGCCCCCCGTGAAGCGGACCGCACCGTCTTCCGGTTGGCCCCGATCGTCGCGCTTTTCCCGTACCTCATCGTGATTTTGACCCTGCCGCTCGGCCCGGGCCTGGTCGCGCAGAGCTTGGACATCGGGTTGTTCCTGGTCCTGGCCGTGCTCGGCATCGGTGTGGTGGCGGTGCTGATGTCGGCGTGGGCGTCGGCGAACAAGTACAGCCTGCTCGGCGGCGTCCGCGGCGCCGCCCAACTGCTCGGCTACGAGCTGCCGCTGGTGCTGGCGGCGGCGAGCGTCGCGATGGCGGCCGGCACGCTGAGCCTGCCCGGCATCGTGGAGGCGTGGCGGCCGTGGTGGCTGATCTGGCAGGCGCCGGCCGCGCTGGTGTTCTTCATCGCCGGCCTGGCCGAGATCCGGCGACCGCCGTTCGACATGCCGATCGCCGACTCGGAGCTGGTCTTCGGCTACCTGACCGAGTACACGGGTCTGCGTTTCGCGTTCTTCCTGCTCGCCGAGTACGTGGGCATCGTGGTGATCGCCGGCCTGACCACGGTCCTGTTCCTGGGCGGCTGGCACGGCCCGTTCGAGGACCAACTGGGCTGGCTGTGGACGCTGCTGAAGGTCGCCGCCCTGTCCTTCGTGATCATCTGGCTGCGGGTCACCTACCCGCGCCTGCGCGAGGATCAGCTCCAGCGCCTCTGCTGGCTGATCCTGGTCCCGGTCTCCCTGGCCCAGCTGGTCCTGACTGTAGCCGTGAAGTCCCTGCTCTAGGACATGTGCCGCGGCGTCAGTCGCTGGATCAGGATGTCGATCTCCCACGGCTGAGCGACCTGGATCCGCGTGTCGGAGACACCGGTCGCCCGGTACACCCCGGCGCTCGGGTCGAGTTCGCCCAGGTGCACTTCGATCCCGTTCTTGATCTCGATGCGCCAGTAGAACGGGATGCCGGCCTGCGCGTAGAGCGCGGGCTTGGTGATCCGGTCCATGCTCACCGACGACGGGGAGACGATCTCCACGGCGAGCACGACCTCGTGTGGCGTGTAGAACCGCCCCCGTCGCCGAGCCGCCTCGTCGGTCGCCACCAGCACGTCCGGGATGAACGCCCGGGTGGAGCTCATCCGGATCTCCACGCCCTGCGTCACCTGCAGGTCGTCGGGACAGCTCTCCTCCAGCGCGACCATCAGGCGGCCGACGATGATCTGGTGGATGTCCGTGAGGGAAGGGGACACGAGCAGCACTCCATCGAGCAACTCGCGGCGAATGCCGTCCTCGGGAAGGAGGTCAAGATCATCAGTGGTCCAGCCGGACGTGCGAGAAAGGTCGCTGATCGCCATGATCATCCGGGCCTCCGCGTGAGGGGGCATGTCACCCGACTAGCCACTCTACCGGAAGATCCCTTGCACCCGAGGTCGCGCGGGATCAGCGCACGGGGCAGGATGTTCCCTTGTGAGTGAGAACGGCGACCGCATCGTGCCCGGCAAGGGTCTGCTCGACGGGCTCGCCGTGACCTTGAAGACCCTGACGCGGCGATCCAGCACGCAGCAGTACCCGGACGTCGAACCCGATCTGCCCCCGCGTTCGCGCGGCGTGATCGCGCTGTCCGAGGAGAACTGCACGGTCTGCATGCTGTGCGCCCGCGAGTGCCCCGACTGGTGCATCTACATCGACTCGCACAAGGAGGAGGTCGTCGTCCCGGGCGCCGCGCGCGCCCGCCAGCGCAACGTGCTTGACCGGTTCGACATCGACTTCTCCCTCTGCATGTACTGCGGGATCTGCATCGAGGTGTGCCCGTTCGACGCGCTGCACTGGACGCCCGAGTTCGAGTACGCGGAGACCGACGTCCTCTCCCTGCTGCACGACAAGACCCGGCTGGGTGAGTGGATGCGCACGGTGCCTCCGCCGCCGGCTCACGACGTGCTCGGCGAGCCTTCCAAGGAGGAGGCCACGGCGGCACGCAAGGCCGCGGGCCCGGGCGCGGCGACCGCCGCCAAGACCGCAAGACCAGCCGCGGTACGCCCTCCGCGCGCCGAAACCCCGGAGAGTGAGAAGTGACCGTCGCCGACGTGCTGCTGCTGGCCCTCGGCACGGTCGCCGTCGGTTCGGGCGCGCTCGTCGTCACCAGCGACCACCTGGTCCGCTCCGGCCTCTACCTGGTCGTCAGCCTGGGCGCGATCGCCGGCCTCTACCTCGTCCTCGGCGCCGAACTGGTGGCCTGGGTGCAGATCCTGGTCTACGTCGGCGCGGTCGTCGTGCTGCTGCTGTTCGCGGTGATGCTGACCCGCGCCCCGATCGGCCCGTCCCCCGACCTGGACCGCCCGGCCCTGCCGGCCGTCCTGATCGGTGGCGGGCTCGGCGCCGGCCTGGCCGTGCTGTTCGCCGACGCGTTCCGCTGGGCCGAGTACCCGCAGCCGCAACCGGGGACCGCCGAGCGGGTCGGCGAACAGATCTTCGGCGCCTGGGTGCTGCCCTTCGAGGTGATCTCGATCCTGCTGCTGTCCGCCCTGGTCGGGGCGATCATCCTGTCCCGCCCGGACGTCGGCGCCCGCTCCACCCCGGAGGCCTGATGCACGTCGTCATCCCGTACGTGGTGGCCGCCCTGCTCTTCGGGCTGGGCGTCTACGGCGTGCTCCGCAGGCGCAACGCGATCCTGGTGCTGATGGCCGTCGAGCTGATGCTCAACGCGGTCAACCTGATCCTGGTCGCCGCCGACGTCTCGCTGCGCTCGGCGCTCACCGGAGTGGCCGTCGAGTCGTGGGCCCGCCCGGGCGCGGCCATGCCCGGCACCGGCGGCGTCCTGGCCCTGTTCGTGATCGTGCTGGCCGCCGCCGAAGTGGGCGTCGGCCTGGCGATCGTCCTGCAGTACTACCGGATGCGAAAGGCGGTCGTGGTCGACGACGTGCGGCTGGACGGCGACGAGGAGCGGGTGGCCCGGTGAGCATCGACGTTGCCGGGCCGCTGCTTCCGGTCGTACCCCTGCTGGTGGGTTTGATCGGTCTTCTCCTGGCACCGGGCGACGGCGGCCCGGCCCGCCGGCGTCTCGCCGCCGGACTCGGAGTGGCGGGCGCCGCGGTGGCCGGTCTGCTCGCGGTCCGGCTGGCGCTCGACCCGGCGCAGCCGTCGACCGACCCGTCGAGCGACCCCTGGGACACCGGCCTCACCCTGGCCGTCTTCGGTGATCTGGAGGTGCGCTTCAGCACCCTGGTCGACGCCGCGGCCGCCTACGTGGCGGTGGCCGTCACCGTCGTCGCCCTGTTCGTGCAGATCTACTCGATCACCTACCTGCACGACGACCGCCGGTACGCGCCCTACGCCGCGCAGGTCAGCCTCTTCACCGGGGCGATGCTCCTGGTCGTCACCAGCAGTGACCTGATCCTCATGCTGCTCGGCTGGGAGGTGATGGGCGCCTGCTCCTATCTGCTGATCGGCCACGACCGGCGGTTGCCGGAGGCGCCCGCCGCCGCGGTGAAGGCGTTCCTGGTCACCCGGGTGGGCGACGTCGGCTTCCTGCTCGGCATCGCCGTCCTGATCACCGAGGCGGGCAGCACCTATCTCGGCGACGTGCTCGCCCACGACCACCCGCCCGGCACGCTGACCGCCGCCCTGCTGCTGATCCTGGCCGGGGTGGCCGGCAAGAGCGCCCAGTTCCCGCTGCACACCTGGCTGCCCGACGCGATGGCCGGCCCCACCCCGATCTCCGCCCTGATCCACGCCGCCACCATGGTCGCGGCCGGCGTCTACGTGGTGTTCCGGCTCTACCCGCTCTACCGGCAGTCCCCGGCCGCCCTGGCCACCCTCGCCGTGATGGCCGCGATCACCATCCTGATCGGCGCGCTGTCGGCGATGGCCCAGGACGACCTGAAACGTGTCCTGGCCTGGTCGACCGTGTCGCAGATCGGGTACATGACCGGCGCCCTGGCCGTCGGCTCTCCCTCCGCTGCCCTGTTCCACCTGCTCACCCACGCCGCGTTCAAGGCGCTGCTGTTCCTCGCGGCGGGCGCGGTGATCCACGCGGTCGGCACCAACCTGATGTCCCGGATGGGCGGCCTGCGCACCCACATGCCGGTCACGTTCTGGTCGTTCGTCATCGGCCTGGGCGCGCTCGCCGGCCTGCCGCCGCTGTCCGGCTTCTGGTCGAAGGAGAACGTGCTGACCGCCGCCGCCCACGCCACCGAGGGCGGCGAGACGGCGCCCGCCTGGGCCGCGTGGGCGGTCTGGTCGGCCGCGCTGCTCTCGGTCGGCCTCACCGCGTGGTACGCGACACGTCTGCTCCTGCGCACCTTCTTCGGCGTCTCCCGGGCTCACGGCCCGGACGGCCCGGACTGGGAGATCGGCTTCGACGACGCCCGCTACCGGTCCCCGGCCGCCCCGCACGATCCGCCCGCGCTGATGCGCTGGCCGCTGATCCTGCTCGCGATCCCGGCGGCCCTGCTCGGGCTGGCCGCCTTCGCGCCCGGCTTCCGGACCGCCCTGGACCTGGCGGAGCCGCACTTCGGTGTCGCCGTCGCCCTGCCGATGCTGCTGCTCCTGACCGGCGCCGGAACCGCGTGGTGGATCTGGCGAGCGGCGCCCGGAGCCGACCCGGCTCTCGCCCTCGGCCGCGCCGCGCCGCTGCTGGCCGCCGGATTCCGCCTCGACGACGTCCAGAACCGTCTCGTGGTCCGCCCGGTCAAGGCGCTCGCCGGCCTGGTCACCGCGACCGACACGCACGTCGTGGACGCCGCCGTGATGGGCGCCGGAACCGGCACGTCACGCGCCGGTGACGCCCTCAAGGCGGCGCACCGGCTGCCACTGCCCGCCGCCGCGGTCGCCGTCTGCGCGGCCGCCCTGCTGCTCGGTGCCGTCGCCTGGTGGGGAGCCTGATGTACCGCTACGACGTGGAATCGGCCTGGTCGGCCCCGCAGTTCCTGCTCCTCGCCCTGCTTCTCGTCCCGGCGGTGGGGGCCGCCGTCGTCGCGCTGCTCCCGTCGGCTCGCGAGCGGCAGGCCCGGCTCGTCTCCACCGCCTTCGCCGCCGTCACCTTCGTGCTCTCGGTGCTGCTCATCGTCGTCCCACCGGACGACTTCGGCTGGTTCGCCTACACGACGGTCGACGGTGTGCCGGTGGTCCCGTGGATCGAGCTGGACCTGCCGTGGGTGCCCGCGCTCGGACTGGAGTTCCACCTCGGCGTGGACGGGATCTCGTACCCGCTGATCGTCCTGACCGGGCTGCTCACCCTGCTCTGCTGCGCGTACAACCGCAAAGGCCGCGCCCTGGCCGCGCTCCTGCTGGTTCTGGAGGTCGGTGTCCTCGGCACCTTCCTGTCGCTGGACCTGATCCTGTTCTTCCTGTTCTTCGAGGTCGTCCTCCTGCCGATGTACGCGGTGATCGCCGGCTGGGGCGGCCCGAACCGCCGGGCCGCGGCCCGCAAGTTCGTCCTCTACACGCTGGCCGGCTCGGTCCTGCTGCTGCTCGGCGTCCTGCTCGTGGTGACGTCGGCCGGCACCGGCGACCTGGTCACCCTGACCGGCGCCACCGAACTCAGCCGGAACACCCAGTACGCCGCCTTCGCCCTGCTGGCCGTCGCGTTCGCGGTGAAGGCCCCGCTCTGGCCGCTGCACACCTGGCTGCCCGACGCGCACACCGAGGCCCCCACGGTCGGCTCGGTGATCCTGGCCGGGGTGCTGCTCAAGATGGGCACGTACGGCCTGATCCGCGTCGGCGTCGGCGTGGCCCCGGACGGCGCCGCCTGGGCCGCCCCCGTCCTCGGCGTCCTCGCCGTGGTCGCGATCGTCGCCGGCGCGCTGATCTGCCTGCGCCAGACCGAACTGAAACGCCTGATCGCCTACTCCAGCGTCGGCCACATGGGTTTCGTGCTGCTCGGCATCGCCACCTGCACGGTCACCGGCATCCAGGCCGCCCTGGTCGGCAACATCGCCCACGGCCTGATCACCGGCCTGCTGTTCTTCCTGGCCGGGACGATCAAGGACCGTACCGGGACGGGCTCGCTGGACCTGCTCGGCGGGCTGCGGGAGACCGCGCCACGCCTGGCCGGGCTGCTCGGCTTCGCCGCCATCGCCTCCCTCGGACTGCCCGGCCTGGCCGGGTTCTGGGGCGAGGCGTTCGCGGTGGTCGCCGCCGTCCAGCGCGGCGGCCCGCTCTGGCTCACCCTGGCCGCGGTCGCCGCGGTCGGCGGGGCCCTGACCGCCGCCTACTTCCTGCGCCTGCTGCGCCGGGTGACGCACGGCCCGGCCACCTCCGCGGTGAGCACGGCGAACCTGGCCGTCACCCGGATCGAATGGCTGGCCTGGACCCCGCTGATCCTGCTGACCCTGGCCGTCGGCGTGGTCCCGGCCCTGGTCCTCAGCGACACCGCCCTGCCGCTCGCCAACCTGCTGGGAGTGAAGCCGTGACCAGCCAGGCCGTCGACCACATCGCCCTGCTGCCGCTGTACGCGGCGGCCGGGACCGCGATCCTGGCCCTGCTCGCCGACCTGTTCGCGGGCAAGCGCGCGGTGACGATCGCGGCCACCCTGCTGGGCACACTCGCCACCGCGGTGACCGCCCTCGCCGCCGGCGCCTGGGATCCCACGTTCTGCGGCCCGGGCGGCTGCTCCTGGGTGCCGACCTGGCCGGCCGCGGTGACCGCCGCACTGTTCGCCGGGGTGACCGCCGCCGTCCTGGCCCTGTCGGCGCCCGCACTGCGTCTCGGCACGGCGCCGGCCGGCGAGTTCTGCTTCCTGCTGGCCTGCTCGATGACCGGCGGGGTGACCGTCGCCTACGCGGGTGACCTGCTCACCCTGATCGTCGGCCTGGAGACCCTCACGCTGCCGCTGTACATCCTGGTCGGTCTGCGCCGGTTCGCTCCCGGCGAGCGGGCCACCACCACCGCGGCGTCCGCCTCCGTCACGTTCTTCCTGATCAGCGTCATCTCGACGGCGATCGCGCTGCTCGGGGTGGCGCTCAACTACGCCGCCACCGGCGCCGTCCACCTGGGCATGCTCGGTCCCGCCCCGGCACCGTTCGCCGCTCTCGCCGGGGTCGGCGCCGCGCTGCTGGTGATCGGCCTGGCGTTCAAGGTGGCCGCCGTCCCGCTGCACGCCTGGGCACCGGCCACCTACGACGGCGCCCCGGTGCCGATCGCCGCCTACCTGTCGACCGCCTCGAAGCTGGGCGGCGTGCTGGCCCTGGCCGCGGTCGTCGCCCGGCTGGACACGTCCGTGATCGTGGCCGTCCTGGCCGTGCTGACGATGACCGTCGGCAACCTGGTGGCGCTCCGCCAGACCCGGATGGTCCGGCTGCTCGCCTGGTCCTCGGTGGCGCAGGCCGGTTACATCCTGGCCGCGCTGGCGCTGGGCGGTTCCGGCGTGCCGGCGGCTCTCGCGTACGCGGTGTTCTTCGTCGTCCTGGAGCTGATCGCCTTCGGCGTGGTGGTGGCACTGCGCCCGGCCGGCGCGGACGGCGGCGCGATCGACGACTACCGTGGCGCGGCCCGCCGGCACCCCTGGCTCGGGGCCGCCTTCGTGCTGGCCCTGGCCGGTCTGGCCGGTCTCCCACCGGGGCTGGCCGGGCTGTTCGCCAAGGTGTCCGTGGTCGAGGCGCTGGTGGCCGAGAGCTGGACCTGGCTGGCCGTCGTCGTGGTCGTCAACGCGGTGATCGCCCTCGCCTACTACGTACGCGTGGGCGCCCTCGTCTACACCGATCCCGCCGTGGACGACGAACGCCGTCCGGTGAGCCGCCCGGTGAGCCGCCCGGTGACCGCCGCGCTGTTGGCCACCACGATCGTGGCCGTCGTCCTCGGATTCGCCCCGCAGGTGCTTCTCGACGCCCTCTGAAGGCGTTGACAACCGACCGCCCAGCTGGTGACGCTCGCGACACCGGCCGATGTTTCAGATGTGTGAACGGCTTTCCGGCGTTAGCCTCGAAAATCGTTTCGCTCGTTACCGTCGGCATCCGGAGGCCAGCTCGTGACCGCATTGCGTCAGTACCTTGGCGTGTGGCATCTACCGGGCGCGAAGGTCCTGTTGATCGTCGGCATCCTGGCCCGGCTCGGCATCGGCATGACCCCGCTGGCGCTGCTCCTGCTGGTCGAGCAGGCCACCGGGCGGTATGCGGCGGCCGGTCTGGCCGGCGGTGTCTACGCCCTGGCCGGCGCCGCGGTCAGCCCGATCGCCGGCCGGCTCGCCGACCGCATCGGCCCGGCCCCGATCCTGCTGGTCACCGCCGTCCTGCACCCGCTCGCCCTGGCGGGCCTGCTGCTGGCCGGCCGAGGCGGCGCGGCCGCCCTCGAGTGGATCTTCGTGGCGTCGGCCGCGGCGGGCGCCACCTACCCGCCGCTGACCGCGGCGATCCGCCGCGCGTGGACCGACATGACGTCCCCAGGCACCGGCCGGCACCAGCTGCGGTCGGCCGCGATCGCCGCCGAGACCTCACTGTTCGAATTGGTCTTCGTGCTCGGCCCGATGCTGGTGGCGGCCCTCATGGTGTTCTCCGGCCGACCGGAGACGGCGCTGATCAGCGCGGCCGTCGCCACCCTCGCCGGGACGGCGTGGATCGCCCGCCTCCCGGTGATGCGGCACCGCGGCGGCCACGACCCGGCGGCCGCCGCCAAAGGACTGGGCCCGCTACGTTCCGGCGGCTTCCCGGCGCTGCTGCTGTGCGTCGGCGCGCTCGGCATCGCGTTCGGCGCGGCCGGCGTGATCGTTCCGGCGTACGCCGCACAGCACGGCGGCGGCGAGTCCCTCGGTGGGGTGCTTCTCGGCGTCTGGGGCGTCGGCAGCGCGATCGGCGGCATCTGGTTCGGCACCCGCCGCCCGGCGATGGCCCTGTCCCGCCAGTTCGCCTGGCTGCTGACCGCCGTCTCGATGAGCTTCCTGCTGCTGGTGTTCATGCCGAGCCCACTCTGGCTGGGCGCGGCCCTGGTGTTCGGCGGCGCCACCATCGCGCCCGCCCTGACCGTGGAGAACAGCCTGGTCGGCCGGATCGCGCCGGCCGGGATGATGAACGAGGCGTACACCTGGATGGTGACCGTCTCGGTGAGCGGCAGCGCGGCCGGTGGCGCGCTGGCCGGCGTGATCGTCGACCAGCCCGGCGGCCTGCCCTGGTCGTTCGCGTTCGCGGCCGCCGTCCTGTTGGTCGCCGCCGCGGTCGCCGCGATCCCGGAGGGCTCGATGGCCCGCGCCGACCGGCACGCCGCCGAGCGGCTCGCCACCGAGTTGGTGTGAGCGCCGCGCGATAGCCTGGCGGCAGGCTTGTAGCGAGGGGGGCTGCTGTGTCCAAAGAGGTCGAGAGCATGCGCGCGGCGGATTCCGACCGTCAGCGGATCGCCGATCAGCTGAAGGCCGCGCTCGACGAGGGCCGCCTCTCCCTGCACGAGTACGACGACCGCATCGGCGCCGCCTACGCCGCCCGCACCTACGCGGAGCTGCTCGTACTGGTGCGCGACCTGCCCCGCCCCGGGCTCAGCACCGCCGAGGTGACCGCCCAGGCCCGAAAGGCGGCCCGTCGCCTCCCGACCGCCCTGCTCGTTCTCTGGACCATCTGGGGCGCGCTCGCCGCGGTCAACGTGGTGATCTACGCCCTGGTCGCGGTCACCGTCACCGACTTCGTCCATCCGTGGCCGATCTGGCTGCTGGTGCCCGGCGCGGCGCTCGGGGCGGTGACCGTCGGAGTGCAAGTGATCCGCAATCAGAAACGGGGAGATTGAGTCCCGCATGACCACACCCACCCGCGTCCCGCTCTCCGTGCTCGACCTGGCCACGGTCCGCGAGGGGTTCGGCAGCGCCGACGCGCTGCGCGGCACCATCGAGATCGCGAAGGCCGCCGACGAACTCGGCTACGCCCGGTTCTGGGTCGCCGAGCACCACAACATGCCGGCCGTCGCCTCCACCTCGCCGCCGGTGCTGATCGGCGCGGTGGCCGCGCACACCCGGCGGATCCGGGTGGGCTCCGGCGGCGTGATGCTGCCGAACCACATGCCGTTCGTGGTGGCCGAGCAGTTCGCCCTCCTGGAGGCGCTCTACCCGGACCGGATCGACCTGGGCATCGGCCGTGCGCCGGGCACCGACCAGGCGACCGCCGCGGCGCTGCGCGGCGTCTCGCCCTACCTGACCGTGGAACAGTTCCCGGAACATCTGCGGACCCTGCTGGGCCTGCTCGGCGACGAACGCGCGCCCGCTGAACGCCTCACCGCCACACCGGCGGCGGAAAGCTTCCCCGAGGTGTGGATGCTCGGCTCGTCCACCTACGGCGCGCAGGTGGCGGCCGCGCTCGGACTCCCGTTCTGTTACGCATATCACTTCGCCATGAGCTCCGACGTGGACGGCGCCCTCCGCCTGTACCGCAACGGGTTCCAGCCGTCACCGCGCCACCCCCGCCCGTGGGTGATGGTCAGCGCCTCCGTCCTGGCCGCCGACACCACCGAGGAAGCGAGATACCTGGCCGGACCGAGCCGGGTGATGGCGCTCAGCCTGCGTACCGGCCGCCTCGGCCCGATGATCTCCCCGGAGGCGGCGGCCCGGCGTGAGCTGTCCGACCTGGATCGTGCCGTGCTAGAGTCGCTGCCCGGCACCCAGTTCGCCGGCACCGTCGACGAGGTCGTCGCCGGCCTGGACACCCTGATCGCGCGGACCGGCGCCGACGAGCTCATCCTGGCCGGCGCCGTCCACGACCCGGCCACCCGCATCGACAGCCTCGCCCGGATCGCCAAAGCCTGGGGCCCGACGGCCCGATGACCTGGCATCTGACCCCCGACGTCGAGGCCTTCACCGCGGCGGCAGGCCGATTCCTTCTCACGGTGGTCGCCGAGTTGCGCTCCCGAGGCCCCCATGTGTACGGGGAAAGCGATCCGATCCTGGGCTGGTGGACCACACCGTCCGGCGAGGTGTCGGGCGCCCTGCTGCGGACCCCGCCCTACCCCCTCACCCTGACCGAGTTCCCACCCGGATCCGCCCGCCTGGCGACCACGGCCGACCGTCCCCTGCTGCTGAACTGGCTCCAGGACTTCCACGACTGCATCGGCGTACCACCGCCCGACCTGGCGGCGCTGGCCGACGACCGCCTCGCCTCCCGCGGTGTCACTCTCTGGGAATGCGACGGTGTCCCGGTGTCGACGGCCACCCGGTCCCGCCCCGAGGCCGGCATGATCCGCATCCAGTTCGTCTACACGCCTCCCGCGTGCCGAGGCCGTGGCTACGGTGGCGCCGCGACCGCCGAAGCCACCCGATATGCGCTGGACACCGGTGCTGCCGAGGTGGTCCTCTTCACCGACCTCGCGAACCCGACCAGTAACGCCCTCTACCCGAGGCTGGGTTACCAGCCGATCGAAGACCGAGCGGTGGTGGAATTCTCTTGACCAACGGCATCGTCCTCTCCCTGAACGTCGGCGGCTCCGAACCCAACCCGGCGAAGCGGGACGCCGGCGTGACCGGCATCGGCAAGCGCCCGGTGGACCACGCGGTGACGGTCCGCCGCCCCGGCCCGAAGACGACCGGACTGCACAGCGGCGTGGTCGGCGACTTCATCGGCGACACCAAACACCACGGCGGCGACGACCAGGCGATCTATGCGTACGCCGTCGAGGACTACGCCTGGTGGGCCGCCGAGCTGGGCCGTGAACTCGCCCCCGGCCTGTTCGGGGAAAACCTGACGACCGAGGGCGTCGACGTCTACAACGCGGTGATCGGCGAGCGGTGGCATGTCGGCGACACGGTGGTCCTCGAGACCACGTTCGGCCGGATCCCATGCTCGACCTTCCAGCACCGGATGGGCGAGCCCCGCTGGATCAAGCGGTTCGCCGCGTCCAACCGCACCGGCGCCTACCTGCGGATCCTCCAGGAGGGCGAGATCCGTCCCGGTGATCGGATCCGGGTCGCCGACCGTCCCGCCCACGGCCTGACGGTCTCCGAAGCGTTCGCCGTCTACATGCACGCCCCGGAGACCCTGTCCCGTCTACTGGTGGCCGACGCACTCCCGTCGTCGCTGCGCGACGAGGTGATCCGGCGTCAGGCAACCTCAGCACCCAGCGAAGCCTGATCCCGTCCACCGCACCGGCCCGCCGGGCGTCCGTCAGGACTCCCGGCGCGGACCCATCAACCAGAATCCAAAGCCCGCAGTGTCTTCGGCGACGCATTCCACGTCGCCGAGCTTTCGCGCGTACTCCCGCACTTGGAAGGCATCCACTCGGAAGATCATGGCGGCGTGATCCTGTTCGTGATGACGAGAGCAATGCTCGAAACCTGTGGATGAGCGTTGGGAGGCGTACCCTCCCGACGAGTTCCAAGCCAGGAATCGAGTAGAGCCCGCGCGCCAACGCGGGTGGGGAGGGTACGCCCGTGCTTACCGTAGTCAACCCGGACGAGCCGACGCCAGCGGCCGTGACCGAACCGGCCGTGACCAGCAGTTCCTTGATTGATGAGATCGTGCGCGACGGCGCCCGGCGGATGCTGGCCGCCGCCCTCGAAGCCGAGGTCGCCGCCTACATCGCCGCGCACGCCGGCGAGCTCGACGACAACGGCCGGCGCCTGGTGGTGCGTAATGGTCACGCCCAGCCGCGGCAGGTGCTCACCAGCGCCGGGGCGGTCGAGGTCGTGGCGCCGCGGGTCAACGACAAACGCGTCGACGAGGCCACGGGCGAACGCCGACGGTTCGCCTCGGCGATCCTGCCGGCCTGGTGCCGCAGATCGCCGCAGATCAGCGAGGTGCTGCCGCTGCTCTACCTGCACGGACTGTCGTCGTCGGATTTCGTGCCCGCCCTGCAGCAATTCCTGGGCACCAGCTCCGGGCTGTCCGCGCCCACGATCACCCGGCTCACCGCCCAGTGGCAGGACGAGGCCCGCACGTTCGCCGACCGGGACCTGTCCGGTGTCGACTACGTGTATCTGTGGGCCGACGGTGTGCACCTGAACGTGCGCCTGGACGAGGCGAAGCTGTGCCTGCTGGTGATGGTCGGCGTCCGCGTCGACGGCCGCAAGGAGCTGATCGCCCTGGCCGAGGGCTACCGCGAGTCCACCGAATCGTGGGCGGATCTGCTGCGCGACTGCAAACGCCGCGGGATGCGGGCCCCGGTCCTCGCGGTCGGTGACGGGGCGCTCGGGTTCTGGAACGCGCTGCGCGAGGTGTTCCCGACCGCTCGGGAGCAGCGCTGCTGGTTTCACAAGATCGCCAATGCCCTCGGGGCCATGCCGAAATCGGCGCATCCCGGGGCGAAGAAGGCTCTCGCGGAGATCTGGAACGCCGAGGACCGTGAGCATGCCCGCCGGGCGGTGGCCGCGTTCAAGCTGGCCTACGGCGCGAAGTTCGGCAAGGCCGTCGCGAAGGTCGTCGACGACCTCGACGAGCTCCTGGCGTTCTACGACTTCCCGGCCGAGCACTGGGTGCATCTGCGCACCACCAACCCGATCGAGTCGACCTTCGCGACCGTCCGGCACCGGACCAAGGTCACCAAGGGTCCGGGTTCGAAGGCGGCCGGGCTCGCGATGGCGTTCAAGCTGATCGAGGCCGCTCAGCAGCGGTGGCGGGCGGTCAACGCACCACACCTGGTCGCCCTCGTCCGCGCCGGCGCCCGCTTCGAACGCGGCAAACTCGTCGAACGGCCCGCGGCCGAACACGTCACGACCAAGACCGCAGCCGCCTGATCAAGATTTCTCATCCACAAGTCTTGACTATTGCTCATGACGACCGCCAGGACCATCAGGCCGGTTTCGGCGACCGCGAGGAGCAGGCTTCGCCGCCAGAGCCGCGTGGTCTCTGCGATGTCGCTGCTCCGGTGCAGTTCGACCGCGTCGATGATCGAGTAGGTGAACGCGGCCGCTGGTAGGAGCAGGATCGGCCAGCCGATGAGGGGAATGGGGCTGCCCGAGGCGGTGGAGACCACGACGCCGAACAGCACCAGCAGATAGATCCCGGCAAGGAAGATCGCCAGCTTGCCGGCGCTGCGCTGCATATCAAGTCTCGGACTGTGCACAGCGGTCCCCTCCGGTGACCGCCTGGATCCGAGGGCTGTCAACTTGGTTGGACAAGTCGGCGTCGTTCTCCTGCACCGTTCTCACCCGGTTTCGGTTCAACCGGCCGCAGCTTTGGGGGAAGAGTCGATTCTGGTGGAGACCGAGTTCAGGCAGGCAAGCGCCGTCCCGCCGGGCTTGGCCAGCCGGCGGCGTGGCCTGGCACCTGCGGCACCTGGACTCGGGTGGCCCGATCGGCCAGGAAATGCCAATCACCCCACGCAAGAGAAGACGCCGATCCAGCCGCCGGCCAGACCTTACTACCTGTACGTCGCGTGTCGAGGCCACGAGGTCGGGTGCGGGCGGTGGCCGGTCGAGGCTTAGTTGCTGCCGCGCCGCTTCGCGGCTTGCCATCGAATGGGTGGTGTCGGCGGGGCCTGGCAATGTCGGTGTCAGCGTCTCAGCGACGTACGAGGGTCCGGGTGTCGAGTTCGAACCTGAACGGGTGCTCGGAGGTCAGGCTGGCGCCGGTCTTCACGACGGTTTCCTCGACGTAGTGCTGACCGTCGAGGCGGTTGAGTCGCAGGGTCAGCGAGTCCGATGCCTCGTGCTCGACCAGGAGGTACCACCCGATGCCGGCGGCGGCGTAGAGCTGCATCGTGAGCACACGGTCCATCGCCGCGTTGCTCGGCGGAACGATCTCACCGATCAGAAGCACCCGGGAAGCGTCCGCCGTGACGTCTTTCTCGTCCACGTCCACGACGGCCAGGTCAGGAATCACGATGCGGCCGGTATGCAGCCGGACGTTGATCGCCTCATAGACGAAGAGACCGGCCGGCTCGGCGCCGTCTTCAAGTGCGTTCGCCAGGCGGCGGGAGAGGCGCTGATGGCTCATGCTCGGCGCGGGGCTCACGCCCAGGCTCCCATCGATGAGCTCGATCCGGTCCGTCGTCTCGCCGAGCGCAAAATACTCGTCCTCAGTCCATGGACCGACGTGGTCAACCACTCCCACGCTCATCGACTACGTCACCTCCAGCCGCGGCTCATAAGAAGATGCCTCCGCCCACGGTACGGCACCTCAAGCGGTACAGCGTCGCTGGAAAGCGGCACGCCGGCGTGAGAGGCACTCACCATGCCACGCGGAAGCCCCAGGGCACACCCGGATCCGACGTGCGCCCGCGCGCTTCACCTACTTAATGCAGCCCCGTCGCTTTCGCCGGTACGCAGGATGAGGTTCGCTGCCGCTCCGCGAGTCTCTGGCGGACTGTGTGAAAGACGGTCTGACCCGACCTAGCCGGGGGACAGGTGGGAGAGTGTGTTCCCGTAGAGGGTCGTAGACGGCCGGATCTTGCCGGACTCCCTAGATCACAACGAGAACGGCCCCGGACCGCGTTTCCGCTGGTACCGGGGCCGTTCTCAGAGCCTGTGGCGGGTAGAGGATTCGAACCTCTGTAGCTTTCGCGACGGATTTACAGTCCGCTCCCATTGGCCGCTCGGGCAACCCGCCTGGGCTACCGCCGCAGTTTCCCGCGGCAGCGGACACAAGAATAGCCGTACCGCGGAGCGGTTCAACAACCGGGTACGGTCGGCATGTCGCGGGCTTTCACCGGGTCCGCTGTAAGCATCGACAAGCATCCAGCAGCAGGAGTCTGATCATGGCAGCCAACCCGTCGTTCGACATCGTCAGCAAGGTCGACCGGCAGGAGGTCGACAACGCTTTCAACCAGGCGGAGAAGGAGCTCGGCACCCGGTTCGACTTCCGGGGTACGGGCACCACGCTGGCCAAGTCGGGGGAGGCGTTCACGATCACTTCCGAGACGGAGGAGCGGGCGACGGCCGCGCTCGACGTCTTCAAGGAGAAGCTGGTGAAGCGGAGCATCTCGCTGAAGAGCCTGGACGCCGGCGAGCCGCGCCAGTCCGGCAAGACTTACAAGATCGACCTGAAGGTGGTCGAGGGTATCGAGACCGACAAGGCGAAGGCGATCAGCAAGAAGATCCGGGACGAGGGTCCGAAGGGTGTGCAGGCCCAGATCCAGGGAGATCAGCTTCGGGTGACCGGCAAGAAGCGGGATGACCTGCAGGCTGTGATCGCGTTGTTGAAGCAGGAGGACTTCGGCGTAGCGCTGCAGTTCACGAATTACCGCTGACGTCGGGCGGCCCCGTGACCGGTGTCTCCGTGTCCCGGCGTGGGTTGCGGACCGAGAATCGGGGCCATGGACCTGACTGACGCTGTTCTCTCGTTCGCTCTGCTCGGCGCGCTGTTGACGATCACGCCCGGGTTGGATACGGCGCTTGTTCTGCGGGCCGCGGTCACGATGGGCCGCGGTCCGGCGTTCGCGACCGCGCTGGGCATCGGCGCGGGTGCACTGGCCTGGGGTGCGGCGGCCGCGGTGGGCGCCTCCGCTCTGCTGGCGGCGTCGAGTGTGGGTTACACGATTCTGCGGGTGGCCGGCGCCGCGTACATGATCTTCTTGGGTGTTCGGATGATCGTCGCGGCGGTGCGGCGTGGGGCCCGCGTCGAGGAGGCCGCTGCGGCGCGGGGTGTTCCGACGCTGTGGAGCACTTTCGGCCGCGGGTTTCTCACCAATCTGCTGAATCCGAAGGTGGGCGCCTTCTATCTGGCGGTCATCCCGCAGTTCGTCCCGGTGGGCGCCGACCCGCTGGCGATGGGCGTGTTGCTGGCGCTGGTTCACGACCTCGAGGGTCTGCTCTGGTTCACCGTGATCATCATGGGCGCGCAGGCGGCGCGTGGCTTCCTGGCCCGGCGCGTGGTTCGGCGTACCGTCGATGCCGGAACCGGTGCGGTCCTGCTCGGTTTCGGCGTCCGTCTGGGATTGTCGAGCCAGTAGGGCGACCGGTGAACCTGGCCAGTGGATATGGAGGCGGCTGCGTGATCGACCCGGTGGTGGACGAGTCCTGGCTGCGGGATCACCGCGTGGTCCTGGCCGATGTGCGGTGGTATCTGGACGGCCGTTCGGGCCGGGAGGCCTATGAGCGCGGTCATCTGCCCGGCGCGGTGTTCATCGATCTGGACACGGCGCTGGCCCGGCCCGCGTCGCCGGCCGAGGGCCGGCATCCGCTGCCGGATCCGGAGGTTTTCGCCGCTGCGATGGCTGCGGCCGGGATCGGCGATCAAGATCAAGTTATCGCGTACGACGATGCCGGCGGAGTGGTCGCCGCCAGGCTGGTGTGGCTGCTCCGGGCGATCGGCCATGACGCCGCGCTGTTGGACGGCGGCCTCACCGCGTACCGGGGGGATCTGAGCACGGAGGTCTCCCCGCGCCCTGCCGCGACGTTCACCGCCCGGCCGTGGCCGTCGGAGCGGCTGGCCTCGCTGGAGGAGACGGTGGCGGCGCCCGGGGTGGTGCTGGACGCGCGGGATCGTTCCCGGTTCCGTGGTGATGCCGAGCCGGTGGATCCGCGTCCCGGTCATATTCCGGGGGCCCGCAGTCTTCCGTGCCGCGACAATGTCGGCGCCGACGGCCGTTTCCTGCCGGTCGCGGAGTTGCGGGAACGGTTCGCCGCGGTCGGGGTGGACGGGTCGGGCGACGTCATCTCCTACTGCGGTTCGGGTGTGACGGCCTGCCACAACCTGATCGCCCTGGAGTACGCCGGTCTGGGCGCGGGCCGCCTGTTTCCGGGTTCCTGGTCGCAGTACGCCCACACGGATCGTCCGGCCGCCGTCGGGGACTGATTCAGTCCGGTCCGTCGGCCCACCGCTGGTGCGATTCCCAGGCGGCCTGTTTGCTGGTGCCGAGTGCGGTGCCGATGCGGGTCCAGGAGGCGCCGGCGGCCCGGGCGGAGCGGACCATGGCCTGTCGTCCGTACCCCGCCTTCCGGATGATCACCTCGCTGAGGGCGAGCATCTCGAGGGTCTCGTCGGGGGAGAGGGCGGTCTCGTTCGCCGGGTCCATGGCGGCGAGGGCGTCACGCATCCGGAGAGCGTCGTAGCGATCGGTCGCCGTGGTGAGTGTGTGCCGCCGTTCCAGTTCGTCGGGGGAGGCCATGAGCGCAGTCTTTCGTCAGGCTGTCTTGACGTCAAGTGGCCTTGACGACGAGGTGCGAGTTTGTCTCACTTCTCCGCCTAAATGGGCTATAAAGCCGTCAATTCTTCAGCAGTGGGCGGGAGGGTATGTTCAGCCGTTCGGCCAGGATTTGCCGGAGCGTCGCCACGACCCGCCGATGAACGCTGCCCGTCGCACAACTGGTGTGGCACCATCATGTGACCCCACTGATGAATCCCTGATTCGAGGAGCGAGCTATGTCTGTAAGGAAGCTGGGCGGCAGCCTCGCCGGTTTGGTTTTCGTGCTCGCGGTTGTCTTCGGTGGCATGGCCGTCGGTGACTCGACGGCCGAGGACACCAGTGCCGCCGCCGTGCAGAACACCAGCCTCGACTGGACCTGAGGCTTCATCCACGTTGACGAACCGGGGCGGTCGGTCAGCTAGAGGGGGTTCTCGGTGGTCGAGCGGTCCCCGGTTCGGAGAGCAGGCGCGCAGCGGGCGTGGTTGATCACGTACCCGCTGGTGATGTTCGCCGTCGTCTGCACCGCCGCCTTCTGGATCGCCGAGCCCCAATGGTATGAGGACTGGCCGTTAGGTCTCGCCTTCTTCGTGGCGTTCCTGTTCGCCTACCGCGTCGTCGTCAACATCGTCATCTGGCGGAGCACCTTCTCGGTCACGGTCACCGACGTCCCGCTCGTTCTCGCGCTGTTCTATCTCCCACCGGTCATGGTGATCCTGGTGGTGAGTGGCGCCAGCCTGATCCACCATCTGCGCGCGCGCTTTCCGATCACCAAATTGTCGTTCAACGTCGCCAAGTCGGCCGCCGGCAACTCCGCGGCCCTGCTGTTGCTCGCCGCTGTCTCGATGGGGGACGGCGCGGATCCGAGGACCTGGGCGGCCCTGGCCGCCGCCGTCGGGCTGACCTACCTCATCGAGCTGCTCAGCCTCGCCAGTGTGTTCAGCCTGGTGCAGAGTGTGCGCGCGGGCCGTGACGTGCTTCGCGCCGGCCTGTCCGCGGTCACCGTCACCGGCATCAACGTGGTGGTCGGCCTGATCTTCCTGGTCGCGCTGGAGGCCACCGGCTGGTCGGCGCTGCTGCTGGGCGTGCTGGTCGGCGCCCTGGTGCTGATCCTGAGGTCGTATGCGGAGTTCTTCCGCCGCCACAAGACCCTCGCCGACGTCTACGAGCTCACCCAGGCGGTGCGTGACCAGAGCGGCCGCAGCGGCCTTCCGGACGTGCTGCTCGGCCGGGTCCGCGCGCTCATGCAGTCGGAGTACGCGACGTTGTGGCTGGCCGCACAGGGCCGGCACCCCGAGGTGCTGCTCACCTCCCGGGTCGAGCACCGGGGCCTGCTGGACATCTCGCCCACTCCCGACGAGGTGCGCGACCGTGCGGTGGAGCGCCAGGCGGCGACCGCCGTCGGCCGCCGCTTCCCCGAAACCGAGGACCTGCGGCCCACACTGCGTGCGCGGAAGGTCAAGGACGTCATCGTCATCCCGCTGCGTTCCGGCCAGACCGCGATCGGCACCCTCGAGGTGGTGAACAGGCTCGGCGACGACCGGACCTTTCGGGAAGCCGACGTGCAGGTGCTCGAGACGATCGCCGCGCATGCCGCGGTCGCTGTGGAGAATTCGCGGTTGGTCGACCGGCTGCGCTATGACGCGTACCACGATCGCCTGACCGGCCTGCCCAACCGTCGCCGCGTGATCGACGCGCTCGCCGAGTCGGTCAAGGTCCGCGCCGAGGACGAGGTCGTCGCGATCATGCTGTTCGACGTCGACGGCCAGCGCAACGTCAACGAGTCGATGGGCCACGCGGCCGGCGACAAGCTGCTCGTCGAGGCCGCCGACCGGATCCGGGGCATCGCCGACCCGGGAGCCCTGGTCGGCCGGATCGGCGGGGACGAGTTCGTGGTCACCCTGCGGGCCGCGAGCATCGACGCCACGATCGAGATCGCCACCCGGATGCGGGAGCGGCTGCGCGGCCCGATGGCGGTGGGGTCGCTCACTCTGGACGTGAACACGGCGGTCGGCGTCTCGATCTACCCCGACCACGGCAGCGACCCGGAGAGCCTGCTCCAGAGAGCCGAGCTGGCGGCCAACGCGGCCAAGGTCCTGCCCTACGGTGTGCAGCCGTTCCACCCCGCTCTGGAGTCTCGCGCGGTCCGCCGCCTGGGCATCGCCGCCGACCTGCGCCGCGCGCTCGACAACGATCAGCTGGAGGTCTATTTCCAGCCGAAGGTGACGCTCGCCGACCGGCACGTGCTCGGCGTCGAGTGCTTGGCCCGCTGGGTGCATCCGGCGCACGGCGAGGTCGCCCCGGAGGATTTCGTGGCGGTCGCCGAGCACACCGGCCAGTTGGCCCGTCTCACCGAGGTCGTTCTCGTGGCCGGGCTGCGACGCTGCCGTGCGTGGACCGACGCCGAGCGGCCGCTGGCCATCGCGGTCAACCTCTCCGCCCGTACCCTTCTCGACTCGCACTTCCCGGAGCTGGTCCGGGAACTGCTGGAGGAGCACGGGGTGGATCCGGGCCGGGTCACCTTCGAGGTCTCCGAGCCGGGCATGCTGGGCGACATCGAACGGGTGCTGCCGTCGCTCTACCGGTTGCGCGATCTGGGCGTCCGCCTGAGTGTCGACGATTTCGGCACGGGAGCGTCGTCGCTGGCCTATCTACGCCAGTGGCCGGTCCACGAAGTGAAGATCGACGACAGTTTCGTGCAGGGCATGGCGACCGATTCGGGTGATCTCGCGATCGTCCGGGCGGTGATCGGCCTGTCCCGCGAGTTCGGTCTCACCGTGGTGGCCGAGGGTGTGGAGAGCGAGCTCACCCTGGAGTTGCTCGAGGAGATGGGCTGCGAGATCGGCCAGGGTTATCTGTTCAGCCGCCCCTTGCCGTACGAGCGTCTGGAGGCCTGGCTGAGCGCTCAGACGGAGCCTGAGTCCACCCCCACCGGTGAGGTCCGCCGGCTCCGAGCCGTCATCTGACCTGGCAATACTCGTGAAGGGGGGTACTGATTTCACCCCTGCCCGGCGGGCGTGTAGTCTTACTCCTGCAGCGAGCGAGTGATCGCGAGCAGCAAGCCCCCTTAGCTCAGTCGGCAGAGCGTCTCCATGGTAAGGAGAAGGTCTACGGTTCGATTCCGTAAGGGGGCTCTACCGGGTTCGTTCCGCCTCGTCAGGCGCTGAACTGATGAGCCTGGCTCGGCGGTGTAGCTCAGTCGGTAGAGCAAACGACTCATAATCGTTGTGTCGCCGGTTCAAGTCCGGCCATCGCTACTCTTCTGTGTGGAGCCCAACCGGGCCCCACTTTGCAAAGCGGCTGACCGAGCGTCTACGCTGGTTCGTCGTCCAGTAAGAATTCTCGTTAGCAGGAAGGCACCCCGCCGTGGCCAAGGCGACCGACGTCCGTCCGAAGATCACCCTGGCGTGCACGGAGTGCAAGGACCGGAACTACATCACCAAGAAGAACCGGCGTAACGACCCCGACCGCGTCGAGCTGAAGAAGTTCTGCCCGCGCGACGGGAAGCACACCCTGCACCGCGAGACCCGCTGATCTCGCTCAGCAACTGATCTTTCACTGCGCCGCCCGGAGTCACTCCGGGCGGCGCAGTGCTGTTCGTGCAGCATCCTCGATATTTTTGCACTCGTAGTGCTATTTCTCGGGGTGCTCCGGACGGTAGTTTGTGAACATGCCTCTGGACCAATCGTTCGTCGGCCGCAGCTGGCCGCCCACCGGGCCCTACCTGGTCGGTCGCGAGAAGATCCGTGAGTTCGCCCGGGCGATCGGCGCCACCGACGCGGCGTACCACGACCCCGAAGCGGCCCGCGCTCTCGGATACGCCGACGTGGTGGCCCCGCCCACCTTCCCGGTCGCGATCACCATGTCGGCCAGCCGTGAGGTCGTCGCCGACCCCGCGCTCGGCATTGACTACAGCCGGGTCGTCCACGGCGACCAGCGGTTCGCCTACAGCCGTCCGGTCGTCGCCGGTGACGCGCTGGTCTGCGTCAACACGGTGGAGGAGATCATCAGCCGGGGCGGGCACGAGTTCCTCACCACCCGCACCGACGTGACCACCGAGGCGGGCGAGCCCGTCGTGACCGTCTGGTCGAAACTCGTCGTGCGAGGAGAGGGCTGATGGCCGCGGAGCTGGCACCGCAGACCTTCCGGGTCACCCGGGCCGATCTGGTCCGCTACGCGGGCGCCTCGGGGGATTTCAACCCGATCCACTGGAGCGACCGGATCGCGACCGGCGTCGGTCTGCCCGGCGTCATCGCGCACGGCATGTTCACGATGGCGCTGGTGGGCCGCGCCGTCACGGTGTGGGCCGGCGCCCCGGACGCGGTCGTCGAGTTCGGCGTGCGGTTCAGCCGCCCCGTCCCGGTGCCCGACACCGACGAGGGGACCGAGGTCGTGGTGTCCGCCACCGTGAAGGAGGTCACCGATGAGGGGCACACTCGGCTGAGCCTGACCGCCACCTGCAACGGAGACAAGGTACTGTCCATGGCACAGGCGCTCATCAGGAAGCGGTAGAGCCCGGGTTGGGATAACGCCGGGCGTACCGGTACAGTGGTGCGCCGTGGGGCTGTGAGTCGCAAGACAGCAGTCTCGCAAAGGGGTGTAGCTCAATTGGCAGAGCAGCGGTCTCCAAAACCGCAGGCTGCAGGTTCAAGTCCTGTCACCCCTGCGCAATCCTCCTCGACGTGCCCGCCCGGTGCGCGGTTCGCACAAATTCCGCGTCCGGTCGAGCGCTGACGGGAAATCAGTACCACCGACGACGGAAGTAGGGCGAAGTGGCCGAGAAGGACCGGCCCGGTGACGACGTCCCGGGCGACGACGAGCTGCTCGCCGCCGCCGCCGGTGGCGATGTTCCGGACGACAACGCCGATGACGCACTGGTGACCGCCGGTGGTGGCACCGCGGTGGCCGAGCGGAGCGACTCGGAGAGCACCAAGGCCAAGAAGTCGGGCCGGCGTTCGGGTCTGTTCGGCCGGGTGGGCGGCTTCTTCCGTGAGGTCGTCAGCGAGCTTCGCAAGGTCATCTGGCCGACCCGCAAGGAACTCCTCACCTACACCGGCGTGGTGATCGTCTTCGTGGTGATCATGACTACCATCGTGGCCGGCCTGGACTACGGGTTCGGCAAGGTGATCCTCTGGGCGCTCGGCTGAGTCCGGCGATCTGCGAACCGAAGACTTTTTCTGGAAGTGAGCGAGCGTGCCTGAGTACGACGACGAGACCGCGCAGTTTGCTGACGAGCAGTCGTCGCTGGAGACCGAGGAGTCGGTAGAGGTGGCCGAGCCGGTCGAGGCCCAGGCGCCCGAGGCCGACGAGGACTACGACCCCGTCAAGGAGCTGCGGCAGAAGCTGCGCTACGCCCCCGGCGACTGGTACGTGGTGCACTCCTACGCGGGCTACGAGAACAAGGTCAAGACCAACCTCGAGACCCGGATCACGAGCCTCGACATGGAGGACTTCATCTTCCAGGTCGAGGTGCCGACCCGCGAAGAGGTCGAGGTCAAGAACGGCAAGCGCAACCAGGTGCAGGCCAAGGTCTTCCCCGGCTACATCCTGGTCCGGATGGATCTGACCCCCGAGTCGTATTCCTGCGTGCGCAACACGCCCGGGGTGACCGGCTTCGTGGGTGCCACCGACCGGGTCGACCGGCCGGCTCCGCTCTCGCTCGACGAGGTGCTGAAGTGGCTGGCCCCGGCCGTCCAGGCCGAGGAGAAGAAGGCGAAGCCCGAGGTCAAGGTCCTCGACTTCGAGGTGGGCGACTCGGTCACCGTCACCGACGGCGCGTTCGCCTCGCTGCCGGCGTCGATCAGCGAGATCAACGCCGACCAGCAGAAGCTCAAGGTCCTGGTGTCGATCTTCGGCCGGGAGACCCCGGTCGAGCTGAACTTCAACCAGGTCACCAAGATCTGACTCTCGGGCCTCGAGGTCAGGTCACCAAGATCTGATCGCCGGAGCCCCGGCGATGTCAGTGGGAGGGGCCGCGCGCCGCGGAAGGCGCACCAGCGGCCCCGCCATCAACCACAGGAGCATTGAGAAATGGCACAGCGCAGCAAGGCGTACCGCGCCGCCGTCGAGAAGATCGACGCCAACAAGCTCTACGAGCCGAAGGACGCGGTCGCTCTCGCCAAGGAGACCGGCTCGGCCAAGTTCGACGCCACCGTCGAGGTCGCGATGCGTCTCGGCGTCGACCCGCGTAAGGCCGACCAGATGGTCCGCGGCACCGTCAACCTGCCGCACGGCACCGGCAAGACCGCCCGCGTCATCGTGTTCGCCCAGGGCGCGAAGGCCGAGGAGGCCGTCGCGGCCGGCGCCGACGAGGTCGGCACCGACGAGCTCGTCGCCCGGATCCAGGGTGGCTGGCTGGACTTCGACGCCGCGATCGCGACGCCGGACCAGATGGCCAAGATCGGCCGGATCGCCCGGATCCTCGGCCCGCGTGGCCTCATGCCGAACCCGAAGACCGGCACCGTCACCATGGACGTGACCAAGGCCGTCAACGAGATCAAGGGCGGCAAGATCACCTTCCGGGTGGACAAGCACTCTAACCTGCACCTGATCATCGGCAAGGCGTCCTTCACGCCGGAGCAGCTGATCGACAACTACGGCGCGGTCCTCGACGAGGTCCTCCGCTCGAAGCCGTCGGCCGCCAAGGGCAAGTACCTGAAGAAGGTCACCATCACCACCACGATGGGCCCCGGCATCCAGGTCGACCCGAACGTGCAGAAGAACCTGCGCGGCTCGGACGCCAACGCCTGACGGTCGCATCCTCCGAAATCCCCCGGGACATCCCGGGGGATTTCGCGTTTCCCGGGCCTGCGTCGGATCCGGTCTCTGTGGCAGGCTTCCGCCCGTGCGTTTCGACAAAGTCTGGTTCCGGTACGCCCGACGCGCCCCCTGGACGCTCGAAGACATCGACGCCGCCGTCGAACCGGGACAGACGATAGTGGTGCTGGGCCGCAACGGCGCCGGCAAGTCGACGCTGCTGCAACTCGCCGCGGGGGTGCTGCGCCCGTCCCGGGGCACGGTCCGCGGCCGGCCTCGAGTGATCGGCTGGGTGCCCGAGCGGTTCCCGGCCGCCCAACCGTTCACCACCAGCGACTACCTGCGGTCGATGGCCCGGGTCCGTGGACTGCCCACCGGCAGCGCCGACCGGTGGATCGAGCGTCTCGGCCTGACCGCGCACACCGGGACGCCGCTGCCGGACCTCTCCAAGGGCACCGCCCAGAAGGTCGGCCTCGTCCAGGCTCTGCTGACCCCGCCCGGCCTGCTCGTCCTGGACGAACCGTGGGAGGGCCTCGACGCCCCGTCCCGTGAGCTGATCCCACAGATCGTGGCCGAGGTCACCGCGGCCGGCGGGGCGGTCCTGGTCAGCGACCATCGTGGCGAGATCGCCAACCTGCCGGGCGCGGTCCACTGGACCGTCAGCGGCCATGGGCTGCGGCACACCGTCGAGCCGGCGCCGGAAACGGCCGACGAGGTGGTGATCGAGGTGGCGGTGCGGCGGCACGAGGCCGCGTCGGCGGTGGACCGGCTCCGTGCCTCCGGTCACCGTGTCCTCGGCGTCCGGGAGCGAGACCCCGCCGGGGTACGCGAAACGGTGTCCTCGTCGGAGCCGGACGCTTCGGGCGTACCCGGAATCGAAGGCGCCGAGAGGGAGGGGCGATGATCGCGCTGGCCCGCATGCGCCTCGCCGGTTTTCTTCGCGGTGGCCGCGCCCTGGCGCCGCTGATCACCGTGCTGGCGACCCTGTCCGTGATCTACGGTGGTGGTTCGTCGCTCGCGGCGAACGCCTACGGCTACTCGGCGGTCTGCCTGTTCCCGATTCTGGCCTGGCTCACCAAGCTGCTGCTCGACACCGAACCGGACGCTCAGCGCCGCCTGGCCCGCCTCGCGGTAGGACCGTTCCGGGAGGGCGCCGCCGGCCTGCTCGCCGCCGTGATTCTCGCCTCAGTCGTCTGCGTGCTGGCGATGATCACCCCGTGGCTGTTCAACGCCATCGAGCCGCCTCGCCCCGGCAGCCCGGAGCCGTCGACGCAGACCGGCGTCCTGCTCGGCGTCCTGGCGCACCTGCTGGCGATCGCCGCCGCCGTGACGCTGGGCGCCCTGTCCGGCCGTGCCGTCACCCGGCGCATCCTGCCCGGCGTCGCGGTCCTGGTGAGCGGCTCGATCCTGGCCATCGTGCTCGGCCTGAGCGGCTCGGTTGCGCCGTGGCTGGTGCCGCCGGTGATGGCCACCGCCCGGGCGCTGAGCGGCGATCGGGCCCCGGCCGCGACGACCCTGCTGGAACTGGTCGTCTGGACGGTCCTGTGGTGTGCCGTGGCGCTGGCCGGGTATGCCCGACTACGCCGTGCGCGGTCCTGACGCGCCCCGGCGGAACCGGGCAGGAGGGGGCCGATTTGGTGTTGCGGGGCGGCGCGCGTACGCTGGCATCTCGAAGTTCCACCCATAGACCGCTGGTCGCCGCAGCGACCGTCATCTCGACGGACGTCGCGGCCGAAGGTCCCGTTGAAGGCGGGCGACCCGCGTAGGGCGAACGGTTCGTGATCGTCGACCGCGTGTGAGCGTGTGTTCGAGTCCGCCCCGTGCCCTGCGCCCGGGGCGTTTTGCTTTGTACGGACCCTCTCGACCAGTGGCTGAAGCACTGAGAGAGGAGGGACATGGCGGACAAGCCGGTCCGGGCCGACAAGGCTTCGGCCGTTGCCGAACTCACGGACCACTTCCGTGCGTCGGCGGCCACCGTGTTGACCGAATACCGCGGCCTCACCGTTAAGGAGCTCACCGAGCTCCGGCGGTCGCTGGGCGGCGAGAACAAGTACGCCGTCGCCAAGAACACGCTCGCGAAGCGTGCCGCGGCCGACGCGGGTATCGAGGGTCTCGACGCGCTGTTCACCGGTCCTACCGCGCTCGCCTTCGTTAACGGTGACGTGGTCGAGGCGGCCAAGGGCCTTCGTGCCTTCGCCAAGGCCCACCCCGTTCTCGTCATCAAGGGCGGTGTCTTCGAGGGCAAGGCCATCACGGCGGACGAGGTCAACAAGCTTGCTGACCTCGAGTCCCGTGAGGTGCTGCTGGCCAAGCTGGCCGGCGCCATGAAGGCGAACCTCAGCAAGGCCGCTGCCACGTTCCAGGCGCCCCTCACCAAGACGGTGCGCACGGTCGAGGCTCTGCGGGCGCAGCGCGAGCAGGCCGGTTCCGCCGAGGCCTGAGGCCTCGCGTGAACCGTTAAACGTCAAAGTTCTTAGGAAAGGTTGCCATCATGGCGAAGATCAGCACCGAAGACCTGCTCGAGGCCTTCAAGGAGATGACCCTCATCGAGCTCTCCGAGTTCGTGAAGGAGTTCGAGAACGTCTTCGACGTCAAGGCTGCCGCGCCGGTCGCCGTTGCTGCCGCCCCGGGTGCCGCCCCGGCCGAGGCCGAGCCCGAGAAGGACTCGTTCGACGTTGTCCTCGAGGGCGACGGTGGCAAGAAGATCCAGGTCATCAAGGTCGTGCGTGAGCTGACCGGCCTGGGCCTCAAGGAGGCCAAGGACGCCGTCGAGTCCGCCCCCAAGGCGATCCTCGAGGGTGTCAACAAGGAGAAGGCCGAGGCCGCCAAGGCCAAGCTCGAGGGCGAGGGCGCCAAGGTCACCCTCAAGTGATCTAGCGCTCCACAGTGTCATCCGTCGATGGCGGGGATCCGTTCCGGGTCTCCGCCATCGCCGTTTCCCCGGCGTCCGCGCAGCTCAGCGATGTGTCGGCGAGCCGCCTGCGCAGAAGGCGGCAAAGACTGCCAAAGCTCGCTATCCATGCGTTAGGGTCCCTTTGGTGCGCCAGGCGGATGACCGCGGCCGTCCGACCCGCGGCACAGCCCTTGACTGTGTGTCGGCGGACAGGCACGCTGGCATCAGCAAGTTTCCGCGCTTGCGACAGCCGCCCGCTGGGTAACGGATCTACTGCCGATACCTGTCGGACTGGCACCAGAGGGTTTGTTGCCGCGTTTCCGAGCGGCCCCGTCCCGGCGTTGACCGCACCTGCGCAGGTCAGCCGCGACGGCGGCTTGTTCCGCAGGCCACCTCGGGTGTGGGCTGGACAGCGGTTAGCCAAGCGGCTACACTGCTAGTTTGCGCTGCCTTCTGTCTTGATGCCTCTCGGGATATCCATGTGGATAACTTCCCGGGGGCTCATTGGAGTGCACGCAGACCAGTTGCATCAGCAACTCAGCCGCATAGCAGCACCGGTCCTCGGAAGGACGCATCTTGGCAGCTTCCCGCCCTGCGAAGACCAGCCGTACGTCGAGCGCTTACGCACCCCGCCGGGTCTCTTTCGGCCGGATCACCGAGCAGCTAGAGGTCCCCAACCTCCTCGCACTCCAGACCGAGTCCTTCGACTGGCTGGTCGGCAATGAGGCTTGGCAGGCCCGGACGACGGACGACCCGCACGCCCACTCGGGCCTCGCAGAGATCCTCGAAGAGATCAGTCCCATTGAGGACTTCTCCGGCACCATGTCGCTGTCCTTCTCGTCTCCGCGTTTCGACGAGGTCAAGGCCTCGATCGAGGAGTGCAAGGAGAAGGACCTGACCTACTGTGCCCCGCTGTTCGTGACCGCGGAGTTCACCAACAACACGACTGGTGAGATCAAGAGCCAGACCGTGTTCATGGGCGACTTCCCGATGATGACCCCCAAGGGGACGTTCGTCATCAACGGCACCGAGCGGGTCGTGGTGAGTCAGCTCGTCCGTTCGCCGGGCGTGTACTTCACCAAGGAGCCGGACAAGACCTCCGACCGCGACCTCACCAGCGTCAAGGTCATCCCGAGCCGGGGTGCCTGGCTGGAGTTCGACATCGACAAGCGCGACACGGTCGGTGTCCGTATCGACCGTAAGCGCCGGCAGGCCGTCACGGTCCTCCTCAAGGCGATCGGCTGGTCCGCCGACCAGATCCGTGAGCGCTTCGGCTGGTCCGAGCTGCTCATGACGACGCTGGAGAAGGACCACATCGCCGGGCAGGACGAGGCTCTGCTCGACATCTACCGCAAGCTGCGCCCGGGAGAGCCCCCCACCCGGGAGAACGCGCAGACCCTGCTCGACAACCTCTTCTTCAACCCGAAGAGGTACGACGTCGCCAAGGTCGGCCGGTACAAGTTCAACAAGAAGCTCGAGATCGACGTCCCGATCGTCCGGGGCACGCTGACCGAGGAAGACATCGTCCGCACCGTCGAGTACCTGTGCCGGCTGCACGCCGGTGAGGACGGTTACGAGGCCGACGACATCGACCACTTCGGCAACCGGCGTCTCCGCACCGTCGGCGAGCTCATCCAGAACCAGGTCCGCGTGGGCCTCTCCCGGATGGAGCGCGTCGTCCGTGAGCGGATGACGACCCAGGACGTCGAGGCGATCACGCCGCAGACCCTGATCAACATCCGGCCCGTCGTGGCCGCGATCAAGGAGTTCTTCGGCACCTCGCAGCTGTCGCAGTTCATGGACCAGACCAACCCGCTGGCGGGCCTGACCCACCGGCGCCGGCTGAGCGCGCTCGGCCCGGGCGGTCTGAGCCGTGAGCGGGCCGGCTTCGAGGTCCGTGACGTGCACCCGTCCCACTACGGCCGGATGTGCCCGATCGAGACCCCTGAGGGGCCGAACATCGGTCTGATCGGCGCGCTCTCGACGTTCGCGCGGGTCAACCCGTTCGGCTTCATCGAGACGCCGTACCGGAAGGTCGACAACGGTGTGGTCAGCGACGAGGTGCACTACCTCACCGCTGACGAGGAAGACCGGTTCATCAAGGCCCAGGCGAACGCCGTGCTGTCGAGCGACGGCACCTTCGCCGAGGACCGCGTCCTGGTCCGCCGTAAGGGCGGTGAGGTCGACTACGTGCCCGGCACGGAGGTCGACTACATGGACGTCTCGCCGCGGCAGATGACCTCCGTCGCGACCGCGATGATCCCCTTCCTCGAGCACGACGACGCCAACCGTGCCCTCATGGGCGCGAACATGCAGCGTCAGGCCGTGCCGCTGGTCAAGGCCGAGTCGCCGCTGGTCGGCACGGGTATGGAGTACCGCGCCGCGGTCGACGCCGGTGACGTGGTCGTCGCCGAGGTCGCCGGTGTGGTCGAGGACCTGTGCGCCGACTACGTGACGGTGCACCAGGACGACGGCCACCGGCGTACCTACCTGCTGCACAAGTTCCGTCGCTCGAACGCCGGCTCCTGCGTCAACCAGAAGCCGGTCGTCTTCGAGGGGGACCGGGTCGAGGCCGGCCAGGTCATCGCCGACGGCCCCTGCACCGACGAGGGCGAGATGGCGCTCGGGCGCAACCTGCTCGTCGCCTTCATGTGCTGGGAAGGCCACAACTACGAGGACGCGATCATCCTGTCGCAGCGCCTCGTGCAGCAGGACGTCCTCACCTCGATCCACATCGAGGAGCACGAGGTCGACGCCCGCGACACCAAGCTGGGCCCGGAGGAGATCACCCGCGACATCCCCAACGTCAGCGAGGAGATGCTCGCTGACCTGGACGAGCGCGGCATCATCCGGATCGGCGCCGAGGTCGTTCCGGGCGACATCCTGGTCGGCAAGGTCACGCCCAAGGGCGAGACCGAGCTGACCCCCGAGGAGCGCCTGCTCCGCGCCATCTTCGGTGAGAAGGCCCGGGAGGTCCGGGACACCTCGCTGAAGGTTCCGCACGGCGAGACCGGCACGGTCATCGGCGTCCGGACGTTCTCCCGCGAGGACGGCGACGAGCTGCCCCCGGGTGTCAACGAGCTGGTCCGGGTCTACGTCGCGCAGAAGCGGAAGATCCAGGACGGTGACAAGCTCGCCGGCCGGCACGGCAACAAGGGCGTCATCTCCAAGATCCTGCCGGTCGAGGACATGCCGTTCCTGGAGGACGGCACCCCGGTCGACATCGTGCTCAACCCGCTGGGCGTGCCCTCGCGTATGAACATCGGCCAGGTCCTGGAGACCCACCTCGGGTGGATCGCCAAGACCGGTTGGTCGGTGGAGGGCGAGGACGAGGAGTGGAAGCGTCAGCTTCGCTCGATCGAGGCCCACGAGTCTCCCGCCGACAGCAACGTCGCGACCCCGGTCTTCGACGGCGCCCAGGAGGAGGAGATCAAGGGTCTGCTCGAGTCGACGCTGGTCAACCGCGACGGCAAGCGGCTGGTCAACGGCGACGGCAAGGCGCAGCTGTTCGACGGCCGCTCCGGCGAGCCGCTGCCGGACCCGATCTCGGTCGGGTACGTCTACATCCTCAAGCTGAACCACCTGGTCGACGACAAGATCCACGCTCGGTCGACCGGCCCGTACTCGATGATCACGCAGCAGCCGCTGGGTGGTAAGGCGCAGTTCGGTGGCCAGCGGTTCGGCGAGATGGAGTGCTGGGCCATGCAGGCCTACGGGGCGGCGTACGCCCTGCAGGAACTGCTCACCATCAAGTCCGACGACGTCCTGGGCCGAGTGAAGGTCTACGAGGCCATCGTCAAGGGCGAGAACATCCCGGAGCCGGGAATCCCGGAGTCGTTCAAGGTGCTTCTCAAGGAGCTTCAGTCGCTGTGCCTGAACGTTGAGGTGCTCTCCAGCGACGGTGTGGCCCTGGAGATGCGCGAGACCGACGACGAGGTCTTCCGGGCCGCGGAGGAACTCGGTATCGACCTGTCCCGTCGCCCGAACGAGGGCGTCAGCAGCGTCGAAGAGATCTGACGGAAGCGGCCCCGGGTCTCCGTCAGGAGAACCGGGGCCGCCACCCGCCGGCCTTGAATTCACCCGAGCAACGAAACACGAGGGATAGTCCAAGTGCTCGACGTCAACTTCTTCGACGAGTTGCGTATCGGCCTGGCGACTGCTGACGACATCCGGCAGTGGTCGCACGGCGAGGTCAAGAAGCCCGAGACGATCAACTACCGCACCCTCAAGCCGGAGAAGGACGGACTCTTCTGCGAGAAGATCTTCGGTCCGCAGCGGGACTGGGAGTGCTACTGCGGTAAGTACAAGCGTGTCCGGTTCAAGGGCATCATCTGTGAGCGCTGCGGCGTCGAGGTGACCCGGTCCAAGGTCCGCCGTGAGCGGATGGGCCACATCGAGCTGGCCGCCTCCGTCACCCACATCTGGTACTTCAAGGGTGTCCCCAGCCGGCTCGGCTACCTGCTCGACCTGGCTCCCAAGGACCTCGAGAAGATCATCTACTTCGCCTCGTACGTGGTCACGAGCGTGGACGCCGAGGCGCGTCACCGCGACATGTCCACCATCGAGAACGAGATCTTCGCCGAGAAGCGCCAGTCCGAGAACGGCCGCGACTCCGAGATCGAGAAGCGTGCCGCCAAGCTGGAGCAGGACCTCGCCGAGCTCGAGGCCGAGGGTGCCAAGGCCGATGTGCGCCGCAAGGTCAAGGAAGCCGGCGAGCGCGAGATGCGCCAGATCCGGGACAAGGCGCAGCGCGAGATCGACCGCCTCGACGAGGTGCTCGACACCTTCCGCAAGCTCGACTCCAAGCAGCTGGTCACCGACGAGCTGCTCTACCGCGAGCTGCGTGACCGCTTCGGTGAGTACTTCACCGGTGGCATGGGCGCCGAGGCCATCAAGGCCCTGCTCGAGAACATGGACCTGGACGCCGAGGCGGAGAACCTCCGGGAGATCATCCGCACCGGCAAGGGCCAGCGGAAGATCCGGGCGCTCAAGCGGCTCAAGGTCGTGGCGGCGTTCCTGAACACGCGCAACTCGCCGCTCGGCATGGTCCTGGACTGCGTCCCGGTCATCCCGCCGGACCTGCGCCCGATGGTGCAGCTCGACGGTGGCCGCTTCGCGACCTCCGACCTGAACGACCTGTACCGCCGGGTCATCAACCGGAACAACCGCCTCAAGCGACTGATCGACCTGGGCGCGCCCGAGATCATCGTGAACAACGAGAAGCGGATGCTCCAGGAGGCCGTCGACGCGCTGTTCGACAACGGCCGTCGTGGCCGGCCGGTCACCGGTCCGGGTAACCGCCCGCTGAAGTCGCTCTCCGACATGCTCAAGGGCAAGCAGGGCCGGTTCCGTCAGAACCTGCTCGGCAAGCGGGTCGACTACTCCGGTCGTTCCGTCATCGTCGTCGGCCCCCGGCTCAAGCTGCACCAGTGCGGCCTGCCGAAGCAGATGGCGCTGGAGCTGTTCAAGCCGTTCGTGATGAAGCGCCTGGTGGACCTCAACCACGCGCAGAACATCAAGTCCGCCAAGCGGATGGTCGAGCGGCAGCGCCCGGTCGTGTGGGACGTCCTCGAAGAGGTCATCTCCGAGCACCCGGTTCTGCTGAACCGTGCTCCGACCCTGCACCGCCTGGGCATCCAGGCCTTCGAGCCGCAGCTGGTCGAGGGCAAGGCGATCCAGATCCACCCGCTCGTCTGCACCGCGTTCAACGCGGACTTCGACGGTGACCAGATGGCGGTCCACGTGCCGCTGTCGGCCGAGGCGCAGGCCGAGGCGCGGATCCTGATGCTGTCGTCGAACAACATCCTCAAGCCGGCCGACGGCAAGCCGGTCACCATGCCCACCCAGGACATGGTCATCGGCCTGTACCACCTGACCCACCTGACGGCGGGCGCGAAGGGCGAGGGCCGGGTGTTCAGCTCGGACGCCGAGGCCCGGATGGCGTACGACAACGGTGAGCTGCACCTGCAGGCGCCCGTGAAGATCCGGCTCCGGAACGTCATCGGGGTGGACAACGGCGCCAAGGGCGCGGCCTGGGTCGCGCCGGAGGAGTGGGTCGAGGGTGACCCGGTGCTGGTCGAGACCACGCTGGGCCGCGTCATCTTCAACGAGACGCTGCCCCCGGGCTACCGGTACGTGAACTACGAGATCCGCAAGGGTCAGCTGTCGGCGATCGTCAACGACCTCGCCGAGCGCTTCCCCAAGGTCGCCCTGGCCGCGACCCTGGACGCGCTCAAGGAGGCCGGCTTCCACTGGGCCACCTGGTCCGGCGTGACGATCGGCATGGGCGACGTCATCGGTCCCCCGCGCAAGCCGGAGATCCTCGCTCGGTACCAGGTCGAGGCGGACCGCATCGACAAGCAGTACCAGCGTGGTCTGATGACCGGTGAGGAGCGCCGCGGCGAGCTCATCGAGATCTGGACCAAGGCGACCAACGAGATCTCCAAGGAGATGGAGACCGCGCTGCCGCAGGAGAACCCGCTCTGGGTCATGATCAACTCCGGCGCTCGCGGTAACCTCCTCCAGCTCCGGCAGATCGCCGCGATCCGTGGTCTGGTGGCCAACCCCAAGGGCGAGATCATCCCGCGCCCGATCACCTCGTCGTACCGTGAGGGTCTGACCGTTCTGGAGTACTTCATCTCCACGCACGGCGCCCGTAAGGGTCTGGCGGACACCGCCCTGCGTACCGCCGACTCGGGTTACCTGACCCGTCGTCTGGTGGACGTCTCGCAGGACGTGATCATCCGCGAGGAGGACTGCGGCACCGAGCGCGCGATCCCGATGCAGGTGGGCGAGCGCGAAGCGGACGGCACCCTGGTCGTGCACGTGCACGCCGAGACCGGTGTGCACGCCCGTACGCTGGCCGACGACATCGACGACGCCAACGGCAACCGCGTGGTGTCGCGTGGTGACGACCTCAACTCGATCCTGGTCGACAAGCTGGTCGCGGCCGGCGTCGAGACGGTCCGGGTGCGCAGCGTCCTCACCTGTGAGTCGAAGCTCGGCGTGTGCGCGGCCTGCTACGGCCGTTCGCTGCCGACCGGCAAGGCGGTCGACATCGGCGAGGCCGTCGGCATCATCGCGGCCCAGTCCATCGGTGAGCCCGGCACGCAGCTGACGATGCGTACCTTCCACACCGGTGGTGTCGCGGGTGAGGACATCACCCAGGGTCTGCCGCGTGTGCAGGAGATCTTCGAGGCTCGTGTGCCCAAGGGCAAGGCGCCCATCGCCGACACCCCGGGACGCGTCCGCATCGAGGACGGCGAGCGCTCGCGGAAGATCATCGTGGTGCCGGACGACGGCAGCGACGAGATCGTCTACGACAAGATCTCGAAGCGGGTCAAGCTCCGCGCCCACGACGGCGAGCACGTCGACGTCGGCGAGAAGCTCACCGAGGGCACCATCGACCCGCACGAGCTGCTGCGCATCATGGGCCCGCGCGCGGTCCAGGTCCACCTGACCAGTGAGGTCCAGGAGGTCTACCGCTCGCAGGGTGTGCTCATCCACGACAAGCACATCGAGATCATCATCCGCCAGATGCTCAAGCGGGTGACGGTCATCGACTCCGGCGCGACCGAGTTCCTGCCGGGTGTGCTGGTCGACCGGGCGCTCTTCGAGTCGGAGAACCGCCGGCTCGTGGGCGAGGGTGGCGAGCCCGCCGCCGGCCGTCCGGTGCTGATGGGTATCACCAAGGCTTCGCTGGCGACCGACTCCTGGCTCTCGGCGGCCTCCTTCCAGGAGACCACCCGGGTGCTCACCGACGCTGCGATCAACTCGCGCAGCGACTCGCTGGTGGGCCTCAAGGAGAACGTCATCATCGGTAAGCTCATCCCGGCCGGTACCGGTATCTCCAAGTACCGCAACATCCGGGTCGAGCCGACCGAGGAGGCCAAGGCCAAGGTGTACTCGATGACCGGGTACCCGGAGACCGACTACGGCTTCGGGCCGGCCAGCGGGCAGGCTGTGCCGCTGGACGACTTCGACTTCGGGTCGTACCGCTAAGGGTTTCTCCACATGGGGCGGTCGCGTGATGCGCGGCCGCCCCATGGGCGTTTCTAGGATGGTGGCGTGACGCTTCCCGTAGTGCCCACCCGCCATCCGATGGACCCGGAGCCGGTGCCGATGACGAAGGCCCGTGCGGTCTTCGCGCTGGGCCTGGTGGGGCTGCTCACCGGTCCGCTGGTGGGTGGGGTGATCCCGGCCACGCTGGCGTTGCTCCTGGCCCGTCAGTCGGCGCGTCAGGCGTACGCCGCGGGGGGTTATCTGACCGGCTCGGCCTGGATCCGGCGAGGCCGGCAGCTCGCCTGGACCGGTCTCGTGCTGGCCGCCACCGCCCTGGTGGTGGCGCTGATCGCGGGCCTGCTGCACCTGGCCGCGGCGCCGGGCGGCCAGGATTTCGCGCCCGGCACCGACTGATCCTCCGGGCCCGGCGGCGCTCGGCCGGGCTGCACACCCGCTCGTACGGGTGACATGCTTGGCGATATGACGCAGCCCCCCGGGACCGCCGCCTATCCGCCGCAGCAGCCGGGTCAGCCCTATCAGCCGTCGTACGGGCCTTCCTACGGCCCTCCGCCGGGTTATGGGGCGCCGTCGCCGTACGGATCGCCCTATGGGTTCGCGCCGCCTCCGCCGCCGGTCTCAGCGGGCTGGCAGCCGGAGCGGCTGGAGCAGGTGACCGGGACCGAATTCGGTCTCGTCCATCTTCAAGTGGCGCCGATCACCTCCGGGCCGGCCATCGGCTCGCTGGCCGCCGGCGTCGCCGCGATCCTGGTGTCGTTCGCGGCGCTGTGTTTCGGGGTCACCGGCGCCGAGGCGGGCTGGGGTGGCTGGGTCGCCGGAGCGTTCACGCTGCTCAGCGTTCTGGCGTGTGGTGGGGCGGTGGGAGCCGCGGTGATCGCGAGGCGGCAGATCGCCGGCACCGGTGAGCCGGGACGGGTGCGTTTCACCGGCCGTGGCCTGGCCACGGGCGGAATCGTGTGCGGGGCGATCGGTGCTCTGCTGGCGTTGCTGGCGCTGGCTCTGGGGCTGACGTTGCAGTTGTCGTGAGCGGACAGCGGCCCTCAGCGCCGTGGCGGCGGCCGGATCCGGCACCGCGACGATGGCGTGCTGGGCGACCCGGTACACTGGTATACGGAGATGTCCATCGTGGGAGCCCAGGCCATTAATGAAGCATGGCCTTATTTTGACCTGGGTGCGCAGGGTGGGTAGTCTTTCCCCTCGTGCCCGGGCTCGCCCGGGCAACTCGTGCGTGCACCCGTTTCGGAACGTGCGACGGGTTACAGCACCACGACGGGCAGGGCTCAGCGAAGGGCTCTGTTCACACAGACAACATCCGGAGCGCGTGAACCTTCACGCGTGATGGGACCGTGAGCCGGACGACACGCCCGACCGCGGGTGCGGGACACTCCCCACCGGGGAGAGCCGGCACACAGAGGCAGAAATACACGGTGCGGCCGCAAACAGGAAGCGGCCGAAGGGAGCGGAGAAACCCGGTGCCCACGATCCAGCAGCTGGTCCGCAAGGGCCGCCAGGCGAAGACGAGCAAGACGAAGACGCCGGCGCTGAAGGGAAGTCCTCAGCGGCGCGGCGTGTGCACGCGCGTGTACACCACTACCCCCAAGAAGCCGAACTCTGCGCTGCGCAAGGTCGCTCGTGTGAAGCTCAGCAGCCAGATCGAGGTCACGGCGTACATCCCGGGCGTCGGCCACAACCTGCAGGAGCACTCGATCGTGCTCGTGCGCGGCGGTCGTGTGAAGGACCTTCCGGGCGTTCGCTACAAGATCGTCCGTGGTTCGCTGGACACCCAGGGTGTCCGGAACCGCAAGCAGGCCCGCAGCCGTTACGGCGCGAAGAAGGAGAAGAGCTGACATGCCGCGTAAGGGACCCGCTCCGCGCCACCCTGTGGTCGCTGACCCGGTGTACAACTCCCCGCTGGTGACGCAGCTGGTCAACAAGATCCTCATCGGCGGAAAGCGTCAGCTCGCCGAGCGCATCGTGTACGGAGCTCTCGAGGGCTGCCGTGAGAAGAGCGGTGGCACCGACCCGGTGGTCATCCTCAAGCGCGCCATGGACAACGTGAAGCCGACCCTCGAGGTCCGCAGCCGCCGTGTCGGTGGCGCGACCTACCAGGTTCCGGTCGAGGTCCGCACCCCGCGTCAGACCACTCTGGGTCTGCGCTGGCTGGTCCAGTACTCCAAGGCCCGCCGTGAGAAGACCATGATCGAGCGCCTGCAGAACGAGCTGCTCGACGCCAGCAATGGCCTGGGTGCCGCGGTCAAGCGTCGCGAGGACACTCACAAGATGGCGGAGTCCAACAAGGCCTTCGCGCACTACCGCTGGTAAGACCCTGCTGCGGGCCCGGCTTCCGGCCGGGCCACGGCAGTCGTACCGGTCCTAGAGACGACGACGAAGAAAAGTAGGGATGGAAGTGGCCGCCGCAGACGCGCTCGCCAAGGTACGCAACATCGGCATCATGGCGCACATCGACGCTGGTAAGACCACGACGACCGAGCGAATCCTGTTCTACACCGGCATCACGTACAAGATCGGTGAGGTCCACGAGGGCGCCGCCGTCATGGACTGGATGGAGCAGGAGCAGGAGCGCGGTATCACCATCACTTCCGCCGCCACCAAGTGCGAGTGGAAGGGTCACACGATCCAGATCATCGACACGCCCGGCCACGTCGACTTCACGGTCGAGGTCGAGCGGTCGCTGCGGGTGCTCGACGGCGCGGTGGCGGTCTACGACGGCGTTGCCGGCGTGGAGCCGCAGACCGAGAATGTCTGGCGACAGGCGGACAAGTACGACGTCCCCCGGATGTGCTTCGTCAACAAGCTTGACCGGACCGGCGCGGACTTCTTCCGCTGTGTGCAGATGATGATCGACCGGCTCAACGCCACTCCGCTGGTGCTCCAGATCCCGATCGGGCTCGAGGGCGACCACATCGGTGTCGTGGACCTGATCGAGATGCGTGCCCTCACCTGGCGTGGTGAGACCCAGAAGGGTGAGGACTACGCGATCGAGGAGGTCCCGGCGGACCTCGCCGACCAGGCCGCCGAGTGGCGCGAGAAGCTCATCGAGACGCTCGCCGACGTCGACGACGCGGTGATGGAGAAGTACCTCGAAGGCGAAGAGGTCACCGTCGCGGAGATCAAGGCGGCCATCCGGCGCGCCACGATCGCCAGCAAGGCCAACCCCGTTCTGTGCGGCTCGGCCTTCAAGAACAAGGGTGTTCAGCCGATGCTGGACGCCGTCGTCGAGTTCCTGCCGTCGCCGCTGGACATTCCGGCCATCGAGGGCACCGCGACCGACGGTGAGACCCCGTTGCTGCGGAAGCCGTCGAACGACGAGCCCTTCTCGGCGCTGGCCTTCAAGATCCAGACCGACAAGCACCTCGGCAAGCTGACGTACGTCCGGGTCTACTCCGGAACGCTCGAGACCGGTACCCAGGTGATCAACTCCACCAAGGACCGCAAGGAGCGCATCGGCAAGATCTACCAGATGCACGCGAACAAGCGTGAGGAGCGCAACACCGCGCAGGCCGGCGACATCATCGCCGTCCAGGGTCTGAAGCAGACCACCACCGGTGACACGCTCTGCGACCCGGCGAAGCCGGTCATCCTCGAGTCGATGACCTTCCCGGAGCCGGTCATCCAGGTCGCCATCGAGCCGAAGACCAAGTCGGACCAGGAGAAGCTGGGCACCGCGATCCAGCGTCTGGCCGAGGAGGACCCGACCTTCCGCGTCTTCAACGACGAGGAGACCGGGCAGACCATCATCGCCGGCATGGGCGAGCTCCACCTCGACATCCTCGTCGACCGCATGCGTCGCGAGTTCAGCGTCGAGGCGAACATCGGCAAGCCGCAGGTGGCGTACCGCGAGACCATCCGCGGCACGGTGGACAAGATCGACTACGTCCACAAGAAGCAGACCGGTGGCTCCGGTCAGTACGCGAAGGTCATCGTCAAGGTCGAGCCGCTTCCGCTCGACGCCGACGGCCCGACCTACGAGTTCGTCAACGCCGTCACCGGTGGCCGTATCCCCAAGGAGTTCATCCCCTCGGTGGACGCGGGTGCGCAGGACTCCCTCCAGTACGGCGTGCTCGCCGGCTACCCGCTGGTCGGTGTCAAGTTCACGCTGCTGGACGGCCAGTACCACGAGGTCGACTCGTCCGAGATGGCCTTCAAGATCGCAGGCTCCATGGCGATGAAGGAAGCGGCCCGCAAGGCCGACCCCGCTCTCCTGGAGCCGATGATGGCCGTCGAGGTCACCACCCCTGAGGACAACATGGGTGACGTCATCGGCGACCTCAACTCCCGGCGTGGCATGATCCAGTCGATGGAGGAGCGCCACGGCGCCCGCGTCGTCAAGGCTCTGGTCCCGCTTTCGGAGATGTTCGGCTACGTCGGCGACCTCCGGTCCAAGACTGCGGGCCGGGCGAGCTACAGCATGCAGTTCGACTCCTACGCCGAGGTTCCCGCGAACGTGGCGAAGGAGATCATCGCTAAGGCCACCGGCGCCTGACGCGTTGAGGCACGTGCGGCCTGTCGAGGGCCGCACGTGCACGAGCAGTCGACAGAGTCCTGAGCGCCTTATCGGCGTGCCGGGCGAAAAGAAATGATCAGTCCACAGGAGGACACCAGTGGCGAAGGCGAAGTTCGAGCGGACTAAGCCGCACGTCAACATCGGCACCATTGGTCACATCGACCACGGTAAGACGACGCTGACTGCGGCCATCACGAAGGTCCTGCACGACGAGTTCCCGGACCTGAACCCGTACACCCCGTTCGACGAGATCGACAAGGCGCCGGAGGAGAAGGCCCGCGGCATCACGATCTCGATCGCGCACGTCGAGTACCAGACCGCGGCGCGCCACTACGCGCACGTGGACTGCCCCGGTCACGCCGACTACATCAAGAACATGATCACCGGTGCGGCGCAGATGGACGGCGCCATCCTGGTGGTCGCCGCGACCGACGGCCCGATGCCGCAGACCAAGGAGCACGTGCTCCTGGCCCGCCAGGTCGGCGTTCCGTACATCGTCGTCGCCCTGAACAAGAGCGACATGGTCGAGGACGAGGAGCTCCTGGAGCTCGTCGAGCTCGAGGTCCGCGAGCTGCTGAGCACCTACGAGTTCCCGGGCGACGACCTGCCGGTCGTGCGCGTGTCGGCGCTCAAGGCGCTCGAGGGCGACCCGGAGTGGACCGGCAAGCTCATGGAGCTGATGAACGCGGTCGACACCGCGATCCCGCAGCCCGAGCGTGAGACCGAGAAGCCGTTCCTCATGCCGATCGAGGACGTCTTCACGATCACCGGCCGTGGCACCGTGGTGACCGGTCGCGCCGAGCGTGGCATCCTCAAGCCGAACGAGGAGGTCGAGATCGTCGGTATCCGCGAGAAGTCGACCAAGACCGTCTGCACCGGCATCGAGATGTTCCGCAAGCTGCTCGACGAGGCCCGCGCGGGTGAGAACGTCGGCCTGCTGCTCCGCGGCATCAAGCGCGAGGACGTCGAGCGCGGCATGGTCGTCGTGAAGCCGGGCACCACGACTCCGCACACGGAGTTCGAGGGCCAGGTCTACATCCTCTCGAAGGAGGAGGGCGGCCGGCACACCCCGTTCTTCCAGAACTACCGCCCGCAGTTCTACTTCCGCACCACGGACGTCACCGGCGTCGTCACGCTGCCCGAGGGCACCGAGATGGTCATGCCCGGCGACTCCACCTCCATGTCCGTGAAGCTGATCCAGCCGATCGCCATGGAGCAGGGCCTGAAGTTCGCGATCCGTGAGGGTGGCCGCACCGTCGGCGCCGGAACGGTCACGAAGATCATCAAGTGATTCAGAGGGTTGTTCACGACGCCTTTTGTCGTGAGCAACCCTCAATGGTGACCCCGATTAGCAATGTCGGATTCGATCCGGCATACTAGTCAGGTTGCGTCCGCGCGGGGTGGGTTCCTGTCGGCAGGTTGTACTGCTAGATCAGGCGCCCACCCTCGCCGGGTGTCCGGGTGTGTTCCTCTGCCACCCAGGGACACCTCAGATCCCCGTGATCGACTGGAGTGCCCAGCACTCTGCGTGGGTTCCTTATGCCAAGGGGCGCGACACGCCCGACCGCGGGGGTCGGACAACGCAGGATCAACCGTCCTGCGGGCATGCGGAGGTCAACCCGCTTCCGCAGGTAGCGGCATCGAGAGAAGGAAACAGAAGCCACCATGGCGGGACAGAAGATCCGCATCCGGCTCAAGGCCTATGACCACGAGGTCGTCGACTCCTCGGCGCGGAAGATCGTCGAGACGGTGACGCGTACCGGGGCGCAGGTCGCGGGCCCGGTGCCGCTGCCCACGGAGATCAACCGTTTCTGCGTGATCCGTTCGCCGCACAAGTACAAGGACTCGCGCGAGCACTTCGAGATGCGCACGCACAAGCGTCTGATCGACATCATCGACCCGACTCCGAAGACGGTCGACTCGCTCATGCGCCTCGACCTGCCGGCTGGCGTCGACATCGAGATCAAGCTGTAGGGATCGCGACTAATGGACAGGCAAGTTAAGGGGATCCTGGGCGCCAAGCTCGGCATGACCCAGGTCTGGGACAACAACAAGGTCGTCCCGGTGACCGTGGTTCAGGCCGGCCCGTGCGTCGTGACTCAGGTCCGCACCGATGAGAAGGACGGCTACTCGGCTGTCCAGTTGGCGTACGGCGCCATCGACCCGCGCAAGGTCAACAAGCCGGAGAGCGGCCACTTCGAGAAGGCGGGCGTCTCGCCGCGCCGTCACGTCGTGGAGCTGCGCACCGTCGACGCCGGCGAGTACGAGCTCGGCCAGGAGGTCACCGTCGAGGCGTTCGCGGTCGGCCAGCCGATCGACGTCACCGGCAAGACCAAGGGCAAGGGCTACGCCGGTGTCATGAAGCGGCACGGCTTCCACGGTCTGCGCGCGAGCCACGGTGTCGAGCGTAAGCACCGCTCGCCCGGCTCGATCGGCGCCTGCGCCACGCCCGGCCGCGTCTTCAAGGGCGTCAAGATGGCCGGCCGGATGGGTGGCAAGCGCTTCACGGTGCAGAACCTGGTCATCCAGGCGGTCGACACCGAGCGCAACCTCATCCTGGTCCGGGGCGCTGTTCCCGGCCCCAAGGGCGCGCTCATCCTGGTCCGTAGCGCGGCGAAGAAGGGCGGTGCCAAGTGAGCTCGGTTGACGTGATCAACGCCGAGGGCGCGAAGTCCGGCTCGGTCGAGCTTCCCGCCGGCGTCTTCGACGTGCAGGCGAACATTCCGCTGATGCACCAGGTCGTCGTGGCGCAGCTGGCCGCGGCCCGGCAGGGCACGCACAAGGCCAAGACGCGCGGCGAGGTCGCCGGCGGCGGCAAGAAGCCGTACAAGCAGAAGGGCACCGGCCGCGCCCGTCAGGGCTCGATCCGGGCGCCGCAGTTCACCGGTGGTGGCGTCGTGCACGGTCCCGTGCCGCGCGACTACAGCCAGCGGACCCCCAAGAAGATGAAGGCCGCCGCTCTGCGTGGCGCCCTCTCGGACCGGGCACGTGAGAACCGCGTACACGTGGTCGAGTCGTTCGTCAGCGGCGAGAAGCCGTCGACGAAGACCGCGATCGCGACGCTGCGCAAGGTCGCCCAGACCACCAAGGTGCTGGTCGTTCTGGACAGCCAGGACGAGCTGAACTGGGTGTCGCTGCGCAACGAGCCGACCGTCCACCTCATCGAGGCCGGCCAGCTCAACACCTACGACGTGCTGGTCGCCGACGAGGTGGTCTTCACGAAGACCGCGCTCGACGAGTTCCTGGGCGGGTCCGAGAAGTCCGAGGAGGGCGACAAGTGAGCACGATCGCCGACCCGCGCGACATCATCGTCGCCCCGGTGGTCTCCGAGAAGAGCTACAGCGTTCTCGACCAGAACTGGTACACGTTCGAGGTCCGTCCGGACGCGAACAAGACCCAGATCAAGATCGCGATCCAGCAGATCTTCAACGTCCGCGTGCTGACCGTGAACACCGCGAACCGCGAGGGCAAGCGCAAGCGCACCCGCAGCGGGTGGGGGCAGCGTAAGGCCACCAAGCGCGCGATGGTGAAGCTGGCTGACGGTGACCGTATCGAGGCCTTCGGCGGCCCGGTCAGCTAAGGGGTTTGTGAATCATGGCAATCCGTAAGTACAAGCCGACCACGCCGGGCCGTCGCGGCTCCAGCGTCGCCGACTTCGCCGAGATCACCCGGTCCACCCCGGAGAAGTCTCTGCTGGTTCCGCTGCCCAAGAAGGGTGGTCGCAACGTCCACGGCCGCATCACCACGCGGCACCAGGGCGGTGGCCACAAGCGGCAGTACCGGCTCATCGACTTCAAGCGGAACGACAAGGACGGCGTGCCGGCCAAGGTCGCTCACATCGAGTACGACCCGAACCGCACCTCCCGTATCGCTCTGCTGCACTACGCCGACGGCGAGAAGCGCTACATCCTCGCGCCGAAGGACCTCAAGCAGGGCGACCGCGTCGAGTCCGGCGTGGGCGCGGACATCAAGCCGGGCAACAACCTGCCCCTGCGCAACATCCCGGTCGGTACGACGGTCCACGGTGTGGAGCTTCGTCCCGGCGGCGGCGCCAAGCTGGCCCGTTCGGCCGGCGTCGGCATTCAGCTGCTCGGCCGTGAGGGCGCGTACGCCACGCTGCGTATGCCCTCCGGTGAGATTCGTCGTGTCGACATCCGCTGCCGCGCGACGGTCGGCGAGATCGGCAACGCCGAGCAGTCGAACATCAACTGGGGTAAGGCCGGCCGTATGCGGTGGAAGGGCAAGCGCCCGACCGTCCGTGGTGTCGCCATGAACCCGATCGACCACCCGCACGGTGGTGGTGAGGGTAAGACCTCCGGTGGCCGCCACCCGGTCAACCCGGCTGGTAAGCCGGAGGGCCGTACCCGCCGCAAGGGCCAGGAGAGCGACAAGCTGATCGTTCGCCGCCGCTACGCCACCCGCAAGCGCGGGTAACGGGAGTTAAAGATGCCTCGCAGCCTCAAAAAGGGCCCGTTCGTCGACGACCACCTGCTCAAGAAGGTGGAAGTCCAGAACGAGAAGAACTCGAAGAACGTCATCAAGACCTGGTCGCGGCGCTCGACGATCATCCCCGACATGCTCGGGCACACGATCGCTGTGCACGACGGGCGCAAGCACGTCCCGGTCTTCGTCACCGAGGCGATGGTCGGGCACAAGCTCGGCGAGTTCGCTCTGACCCGTACGTTCAAGGGTCACGAGAAGGACGACCGCAAGAGCCGTCGTCGCTAAGCAGATACACGGATCTGAGGAATTAGGAGCTACAGCGATGCCAGTCAAGGGCGACGCTCCGGTGCTTCCGGGCGCGCGGGCGGTTGCGCGGCACGTGCGCATCTCGCCGAACAAGGCGCGCCGGGTGGTCAACCTCGTCCGCGGTCTGCCCGCGAAGGAGGCGCTCACCGTCCTGCAGTTCGCGCCGCAGGCCGCTAGCGAGCAGGTCTACAAGGTCCTCGCCAGCGCCGTCGCGAACGCGGAGAACAACGAGCGGCTCGACCCCGACGCTCTCCTCGTGAGCGAGGCGTTCGTCGACGAGGGTCCGACCCTCAAGCGGTTCCGTCCGCGGGCGCAGGGCCGGGCGTACCGGATCCGCAAGCGCACGTGTCACATCACCATCGCGGTCGAGGCGGTCCAGGTGGCCCGCCCGGCGAAGAAGGCAGCGGCCAAGAAGGCCGCGCCGAAGGCCGAGTCCCAGAGCACGGAGGGTGCCGAGTAATGGGTCAGAAGGTTCACCCCACCGGGTTCCGCCTCGGCATTTCCACCGACTGGAGAAGCCGCTGGTTCGCGGACAAGCTCTACAAGGACTACATCGGCGAGGATGTCAAGATCCGCCGCATGATGTCCCAGGGGCTTGAGCGTGCCGGCATCTCCAAGGTGGACATCGAGCGCACCCGGGACCGGGTCCGCGTCGACATCCACACCGCCCGGCCGGGCATCGTCATCGGCCGTAAGGGTGCGGAGGCCGACAAGATCCGCGGGAAGCTCGAGAAGCTCACCGGCAAGCAGGTCCAGCTGAACATCCTCGAGGTCAAGAACCCCGAGTCGGATGCCCAGCTGGTCGCGCAGGGTGTCGCCGAGCAGCTGTCCTCCCGGGTCAGCTTCCGTCGCGCGATGCGCAAGGCGATGCAGTCCGCCATGAAGAACCCGATCTGCAAGGGCATCCGGGTGCAGGTCTCCGGCCGCCTCGGCGGCGCGGAGATGAGCCGCACGGAGTTCTACCGTGAGGGTCGCGTTCCGCTGCACACGCTGCGGGCCAACATCGAGTACGGCTTCTTCGAGGCCCGTACCACGTTCGGCCGCATCGGCGTGAAGGTCTGGATCTACAAGGGCGACGCCGTTCCGGGTCGCGAGGTCGTCGCCGAGGCGCCGGCTCGCCCGCGCCGGGACCGTGCCGACCGCGCCGAGCGTCCGCGTCGTGGCCGTTCCGGCTCGTCCGGCACGACCGCGGGTGGCACCGAGGCCGGCCGGGCCGCGCAGGCCCAGGCGTCCGCCGACAACACCGCCGCTGCTCCGGCTGCGGCTGAAACGCAGCAGGAGGGCTGAGCCATGCTGATGCCGCGTAAGCCCCCGAAGGGCTTCCGCAAGCCGCACCACCCGGACCGCCACGGCGCGTCCAAGGGCGGCAACCGGGTCGTCTTCGGCGAGTTCGGTATCCAGGCGCTGGAGCCCGCGTACGTGACCAACCGGCAGATCGAGTCGGCGCGTATCGCGATGACCCGTCACATCAAGCGTGGCGGCAAGGTCTGGATCTCGATCTTCCCGGACCAGGCCCTGACCAAGAAGCCGGCTGAGACCCGGATGGGTTCCGGCAAGGGTTCTCCGGAGTGGTGGGTGGCGAACGTCAAGCCGGGACGCATTCTCTTCGAGATGTCCTTCCCGAACGAGACGGTCGCGCGTGAGGCGATGCGCCGCGCGATCCACAAGCTCCCGATGAAGTGCCGCATCGTGACGCGCGAAGTGGGTGAAAGCTGATGGCAGCGGGCGTTAAGGCAGCCGAGCTCCGCGAGCTTCCTGAAGAGGAGCTGGTCGCGAAGCTGCGGGAGGCCAAGGCGGAGCTGTTCAACCTTCGTGTGCAGCGCGCGACCGGGCAGCTCGACAATCACCGTCGACTGCAGGTCGTCCGCAAGGACATCGCGAAGATCTACACGATCATGCGTGAGCGTGAGCTGGGGCTCTCGGTCGCGCCGGATGAGGTGACGGCATGAGTGAGAACACCACCGCCGCTCCGCGCGCTCAGCGCAAGGTGCGTGAGGGTCTCGTGGTCAGCGACAAGATGGACAAGACCGTTGTCGTCGAGGTCGAGGACCGGGTCAAGCACGCCCTGTACGGCAAGGTCATCCGCCGTACGCGGAAGCTGAAGGTGCACGACGAGCAGAACTCGGCCGGCGTTGGCGACCGGGTTTCGATCATGGAGACTCGTCCGCTCTCCGCCACCAAGCGGTGGCGCATCGTGGAGATCCTCGAAAAGGCCAAGTGAGTGCGCTGGGCCGGCTCCGGTCGGCCCAGCGGCCCGTCAACCACCCCGCCACCCGCCCGAAAGGCGGACTGACGGCAGGGTGAACGTTCCGCCAAGCTTCGGGCCTGTTTGCCCGGAGAACTGGCAGACATAGGAGACAGACGTGATCCAGCAGGAGTCGCGACTGCGCGTCGCCGACAACACGGGTGCCCGGGAGATCCTGTGCATCCGCGTACTCGGCGGTTCCGGTCGCCGTTACGCGAGCATCGGCGACGTCATCGTGGCCACGGTCAAGGACGCCATCCCGGGTGCCGGTGTGAAGAAGGGTGACGTCGTCAAGGCTGTCGTCGTTCGCACCGCCAAGGAGAAGCGGCGCCCGGACGGCTCGTACATCCGTTTCGACGAGAACGCCGCCGTCATCATCAAGGACGGCGGGGACCCCCGCGGCACCCGCATCTTCGGCCCGGTCGGGCGCGAGCTGCGCGACAAGCGGTTCATGAAGATCATCAGCCTGGCGCCGGAGGTGCTCTGACCGTGAAGATCAAGAAGGGCGACACGGTCGTCGTCATCGCCGGCAAGGACAAGGGTGCCAAGGGCAAGGTCATCGCGGCCTTCCCGAGGCAGGACAAGGTCCTGGTCGAGGGCGTCAACCGAGTCAAGAAGCACGAGCGCATCCGCACGAACCAGCGCGGTTCGAAGACCGGCGGCATCGTCACTCAGGAAGCCCCCATCCACATCTCGAACGTGCAGGTGCTGGACGGCGACGGCAAGCCGACCCGCATCGGCTACAGGATCGACGAGAACGGCAACAAGGTCCGGATCGCGCGTACGACCGGTAAGGAACTCTGATGACTGCCGCCACCCAGACTGAAGTAACGCAGCCCAAGTCGCTGCCGCGCCTCAAGCAGAAGTACCGCGCAGAGGTCGTGCCGGCCATCAACGAGCAGTTCAAGTACGGCAACCCCATGCAGATCCCCGGCCTGGTCAAGGTCGTCGTGAACATGGGTGTCGGCGAGGCTGCCCGGGACTCCAAGCTGATCGACGGCGCGGTCCGCGACCTGACCACCATCACCGGCCAGAAGCCGCTGGTGCGCCGGGCGACCAAGTCCATCGCGCAGTTCAAGCTGCGTGAGGGCATGCCGATCGGTGCGAAGGTCACCCTCCGCGGCGACCGGATGTGGGAGTTCCTGGACCGGCTGCTGTCGATCGCGCTGCCGCGTATCCGTGACTTCCGCGGACTGGACGGCCGGAAGCTGGACGGGCACGGTAACTACACGTTCGGCCTGACCGAGCAGTCGGTGTTCCACGAGATCGACCAGGACAAGATCGATCGGCCGCGGGGCATGGACATCACGGTGGTCACCACCGCCACGACCGACGACGAGGGCCGGGCGCTGCTCAAGCTCCTGGGCTTCCCGTTCAAGGAGAACTGAGCATGGCGAAGAAGGCGCTGATCCTGAAGGCTGCCGCGAAGCCCAAGTTCGCTGTGCGCGCCTACACCCGCTGCCAGAAGTGCGGTCGTCCGCACTCGGTGTACCGCAAATTCGGCCTGTGCCGGGTCTGCGTGCGGGACATGGCCCACCGCGGTGAGCTCCCCGGCGTGTCCAAGGCCTCCTGGTAACTTCCGCCCCTTGCGGCCCGCCGTTCGCCGGCGGGCCACCAGGCGGACCCGAATGTAATGCCGCTTCGCCGTAGGCCTGAGCCCGGCTCGGGAACCCCGGCGAGAAAGGTTGACGAATACCCATGACGATGACGGACCCGATCGCAGACATGCTGACGCGTCTGCGTAACGCCAACCAGGCGTACCACGACAAGGTGACGATGCCCTACTCGAAGATCAAGGCGAACATCGCCGAGGTCCTCAAGGCCGAGGGTTACATCGCCTCGTGGACGTCTGAGGAGCCCGAGGAGGGCGCGGTCGGCAAGCGTCTGGTCGTTGAGCTCAAGTACGGCCAGAACCGCGAGCGCAGCCTCGCCGGCATCAAGCGCGTCTCGAAGCCCGGCCTGCGGGTTTACGCCAAGTCCGACGAGCTGCCCCGCGTGCTCGGTGGCCTCGGTGTCGCGATCATTTCGACGTCCCAGGGACTGCTGACCGACAAGCAGGCCCGCAAGCGGAGCGTTGGCGGGGAAGTCCTCGCCTTCGTCTGGTAACTGGAGACTTTGACATGTCGCGAATCGGACGTAAGTCGATCCCGGTCCCGGCCGGCGTCGACGTCACCATCACGGGGCAGACCGTCAAGGTCAAGGGCCCCAAGGGCGAGCTCTCGCACACCGTGGCCGAGCCGATCACGGTCTCGCAGGAGGGTGGCGAGCTGGTCGTCAACCGCCCCAACGACGAGCGCAAGGCCAAGGAACTGCACGGCCTCTCTCGTACCCTGGTCGCCAACATGATCATCGGCGTCACCGAGGGTTACAAGAAGACGCTCGAGATCAACGGCACCGGTTACCGCGTGACCGCCAAGGGCAAGGACCTCGAGTTCGCCCTCGGCTTCTCGCACCCGGTCCTGGTCCCGGCGCCGGCCGGCATCACCTTCTCGGTCGAGAAGCCGACCCAGTTCACCGTCGCCGGTATCGACAAGCAGCTGGTGGGTGAGATCTCCGCGAACATTCGCAAGATCCGTCCGCCGGAGCCCTACAAGGGCAAGGGCGTCAAGTACCAGGGCGAGGTCATCCGCCGCAAGGCTGGAAAGGCAGGTAAGAAGTGACCGCCACGCTGCTCAAGCGCCGCAACGGCGGCGGGACCGCCGCCAAGCGTGCCGTTGGCAAGGCGCGTCGGCACTTCCGGGTCCGCAAGAACGTCCGCGGCACCGCCGAGCGTCCTCGCCTGGTCGTCACCCGGTCCGCGCGGCACATCACCGCGCAGATCATCGACGACCTCAAGGGTCACACCCTGGCGTCGGCCTCCACCCTCGACGCCTCGATCCGGGGCACCGAGGGCGACAAGACCGCGCTGTCCGGCAAGGTCGGTGCTCTGCTCGCGGAGCGGGCCAAGGCCGCGGGAATTTCCAAGGTCGTCTTCGACCGGGGTGGCAACAAGTACGCGGGCCGCATCGCCAAGCTCGCGGACGCCGCTCGCGAAGCCGGACTCGAGTTCTAGGAGGAATTGACCAATGCCTGGTCAGCAGCGCCGAGGCGGCGGGTCCGGCGGTAACACCGAGGGTGGCAACCGCAGGGACAACCGCCGTGAGGGCGGTCGCGGCAACGCGCCCGTCGAGAAGACCCCGCACCTGGAGCGGGTCGTCGCGATCAACCGTGTCGCGAAGGTCGTCAAGGGTGGTCGTCGCTTCAGCTTCACCGCCCTGGTGATCGTCGGCGACGGTGACGGCACCGTCGGCATCGGCTACGGAAAGGCCAAGGAGGTGCCCGCGGCCATCGCCAAGGGCGTCGAGGAGGCCAAGAAGCACTTCTTCAAGGTTCCGCGGATCGGCGCGACCATCCCTCACCCGATCACGGGTGAGGCGGCGGCCGGCGTCGTGCTGCTCAAGCCGGCCTCCGCCGGTACCGGTGTCATCGCCGGTGGCCCGGTGCGCGCCGTGCTCGAGTGCGCGGGCATTCACGACATCCTGTCGAAGAGCCTCGGCTCGTCGAACCCGATCAACATCGTGCACGCGACCGTGGCCGCTCTGAAGGGCCTCGAGTCGCCGGAGATGGTCGCGAAGCGTCGTGGCCTCCCGGTCGAGGACGTGGCGCCGGCGGCCATGCTGGCAGCGCGTGCGGAAGCGGCGGTGCACTGATGGCGCGCTTGAAGGTCACCCAGATCCGGTCCGGTATCGGCCGTAAGCAGAACCAGCGGGAGTCCCTGCGGTCGCTCGGCCTGAAGCGGATCAACGATGTGGTGGTCAAGGAGGACCGTCCCGAGATTCGGGGCATGATCTTCGCCGTGAACCACCTCGTCACTGTCGAGGAGGTCGAGTAATGGGGATCAAGGTCCACCACCTTCGCCCGGCGCCCGGTGCGAAGACCGCCAAGACCCGCGTGGGTCGTGGTGAGGGTTCCAAGGGCAAGACCGCGGGCCGCGGTACCAAGGGAACCGGTGCCCGGAAGAACACTCCGGCGTCGTTCGAGGGTGGGCAGATGCCTATCCACATGCGGCTCCCGAAGGTCAAGGGTCTGGGCAACGGGCCCCGCAACAAGGTCGTCTTCCAGGTGGTCAACCTGGACCGGCTGGCCGAGCTGTTCCCGAACGGCGGCGAGGTCGGCCCGGCCGAGCTCGTCCAGGCCGGCGCGGTCCGCAAGGGCCGGCCGGTGAAGGTTCTCGGCTCGGGCGAGCTGGGCGGCGTGTCGCTGACCATCTCGGCGCACGCGTTCAGCGAGTCGGCCAAGGAGAAGATCGCCGCAGCCGGTGGTTCCGTCACCGAGCTGTAGGGCGTGAAACGGTGAGAGGCCGCGGCGCCGGGGCAACCCGGATCCGCGGCCTCTTCCGTTGCCCTGATGTGGCGTAAACGGCCCTGTGCGGCGCGTGAGGCCGCGATCGCGCCGCCGCCGGATCGCCTATCGGGTGAGCGGCCAAAGCGCCGTGACGGCCGTCTCAGGGCCTTTTGGTGGCTCCGCATCGCAAAGAGAGTGATTGTCTTCGATGGATCGGGGACACGTTCCGGCTCGTACCGTAGGGTGGAGCGGGCGTTCCGATCGGGCGCGCAAGCACCCGCTTCAACCATGAAGCCGGACACTTGTGTTGTACTGGGACATCGGCCCGTACGATGCCGGTGGTTGCGCTCTCAGCCTTGCTGATACAGTGCTCCGCTGGCGGCCTCTACGGCTGCCCAATGATGTGTGCCCGAAGTTCCGGGATACCGCAACCCAGAGTGTGGCGACCACGCAGGAGGATCAGTTGTTGTCCGCCTTCTCGAGCGCGCTTCGGACGCCTGACCTGCGGAAGAAGCTACTTTTCACGGTAGCGATTGTGGGGATCTACCGGCTCGGTGCCACATTGCCCAGCCCGGGCGTGTCCTACGCCAACGTTCAGGCATGTCTCAAGCTCACCGAGTCCGACACGAACGGCGTCCTCAACCTGCTGAACCTCTTCAGCGGTGGCGCGCTCCTACAGTTGTCCGTGTTCGCGCTCGGCATCATGCCCTACATCACGGCGTCGATCATCCTGCAGCTGCTCACCGTGGTGATCCCGCGGCTGGAGCAGCTCCGCAAGGAGGGTCAGTCCGGTCAGGCGAAGATCACGCAGTACACGCGTTACCTGACGCTCGGCCTCGCCGTGCTCCAGGCCTCGGCGTTCGTGGCCCTCGCCCGTACCGGTCAGCTGTTCAACAACATGTGCGACCAGGACGACCCGGCGTACCAGATCATCCCCGAGAACACCGGCATCCCGATGTGGCTCACCCTGAGCCTCCTCGTGATGACGATGACGGCCGGCACCGGCGTGGTCATGTGGCTCGGCGAGCTGATCACCGACCGTGGCGTCGGCAACGGCATGTCCGTCCTGATCTTCACCTCGATCGCGGCCCGCCTTCCCGGTGAGGGCTGGAGCATCAAGGAGACCAGCGGCACCGCCAAGTTCATGCTGGTGATCGGCCTGGTCCTGGTCATCATCGCGCTCGTCGTCTTCATCGAGCAGGCGCAGCGCCGGATCCCGGTGCAGTACGCGAAGCGCATGATCGGCCGGCGCATGTACGGCGGCACGTCCACCTACATCCCGCTCAAGGTGAACCAGGCGGGTGTCGTCCCGGTCATCTTCGCCTCCTCGCTGCTCTACCTGCCGCAGCTGTACCTGCAGTTCTTCGACCAGAACAACCTCAAGGACTACCAGGTCTGGATCCAGAACTATCTGGCGAACCCGACCCACTGGCTGTACATCGCGGTCTACTTCCTCCTGATCATCTTCTTCACGTACTTCTACGTGTCGATCACGTTCAACCCGACTGAGGTCGCGGACAACATGAAGAAGTACGGTGGTTTCGTTCCGGGTATCCGCCCGGGCAAGCCGACCGCCGACTACCTGGACTTCATCCTCAGCCGGATCACCCTGCCGGGTGCGCTGTACCTTGGCCTGATCTCGGTCCTGCCGAACTTCTTCTTCATCTGGCTCAACCAGGCTCAGTACCAGAACTTCCCGTTCGGTGGTACAGCGGTGCTGATCATGGTGGGTGTGGGTCTGGAGACGGTGAAGCAGATCGAGAGCCAACTCATGCAGCGGAACTACGAAGGGTTCCTCCGGTAGTGGGTACGCGGAGCCGGAGGGCTCTGGCGTCGGTGGGCGTGGTTTCTCAGGACCGAAGCGAGGCGATGTAGGTGCGGCTGGTACTGGTGGGCCCTCCAGGGGCCGGCAAGGGGACCCAGGCAGAGTTCATCGCCGCCCATCTCGCCGTACCGAAGATCTCGACCGGGGACATCTTCCGGGCGAACGTGTCGCAGGGGACGCCGCTGGGTGTCGAGGCCAAGCGCTACATGGACGCCGGGCAGCTGGTCCCGGACGAAGTGACCATCAACATGGTGCGCGACCGGCTCGCCGAGCCGGACGCGAGCGACGGCTTCCTGCTGGACGGCTTCCCGCGTACCGTGCCGCAGGCCTCCGCGCTGGACAAGCTCCTCGCGGACCTGGGCACGGCGCTGGACATCGTGATGGAGCTCGTGGTCGACGACGACGAGGTCATCCGGCGGCTGTCCGGACGGCGTACCTGCCGGGGCTGCGGGAAGATCTGGCACGTGGAGTTCGACCCGACGAGCAAGCCGGACACCTGCGACCGCTGCGGCAGCGAGCTGTTCCAGCGCGACGACGACAAGGCCGAGACGATCGCCAACCGCCTCGTCGAGTACGCGGACAAGACCGCGCCCCTGGTCGACTTCTACGGCGCCCAGGGCAAGCTGGTGGGCATCGACGCCACCGGGCCGGTGGAGGACGTCACCGTGCGCGCGATCGACGCTCTCCGGTCCTACGGCGGCTGATCCGCCGACCGAGTCACCGAGCCGCCCCGGGGCCTCCCGGGGCGGCGCCATTTTCAGAACAAGAAGGTTAGGCTCACCGCCATGCGCCGCCAAGAGCTGAAGATTCAGCTGAAGACTCCCGAGCAGATCGAGAAGATGCGGGCGGCCGGTCTGGTCGTCGCCGCGGCTCTGGACGCGATGCGCGCAGCGGTCGCTCCGGGCGTCTCCACCGCCGATCTGGACGCCATCGCGGAGAAGACGATCCGGGACGCGGGGGCCGTCCCGTCGTTCAAGGGCTACCACGGCTTCCCGGCGTCGATCTGCGCGTCGGTGAACGAGCAGGTGGTGCACGGCATCCCGAGCGCGGGCCAGGTGCTCCGGGAGGGTGACCTGATCTCTCTGGACTGCGGTGCGATCCTGGACGGCTGGCACGGCGACTCGGCGATCACGGTCGGGGTCGGCGAGACGGACCCGGCGCTGCTGCGGATGGCCGAGGTGGCCGAGGACGCGATGTGGGCCGGGATCGCGGCGGCGGCGCGCGGAGTCGCCAACGGCCGGGGCCGGCTGACCGACATCTCGTTCAACATCGAGCGGTCGATCCGCAAGGCGGGCCGGTACGGGATCGTCGACGGTTACGGCGGCCACGGCATCGGTACCGAGATGCACCAGGACCCGCACGTGCTGAACCACGGCAAGCCGGGTCGCGGCATCCGGCTCGAGGTGGGCCTGGCGCTGGCGATCGAACCGATGATCACGATGGGCTCGCCGCGGACCGCGGAGCTGGAGGACGGCTGGACCGTGGTGACCCGGGACGGGTCCCGCGCGGCGCACGTCGAGCACACCATGGCGCTGCTGGCGGACGGCGTCTGGGTGACCACGGCGCCGGACGGCGGCCGGGCCCGTCTGGGTGAATTGGTGACCGCCCGCCAGCCGTAGGACCGGTGGCCGCCGCCTGCCATGCTGGGACGCATGGGGTACAAGGGGATGCGGGCCGGGGACGGCGACCGTCAGAAGGTCGCGGACCAGCTGAAGGCGGCGCTCGAGGAGGGCCGGCTGGACCTGAGCGAGTACGACGAGCGCGTCCAGCGGGCCTATGCGGCGAAGACCTACGGTGATCTGGACGGCCTCCTCGACGACCTGCCCGGCACTGTCCCGGTGGAGAAGTCGCAGGTCGTACCCCGGCAGAAGGTTTCCGCGCCGGCTGGGAAGCCGGGCAGGAAGCATGACGACCGGCCCGGTTATGTGGGCATGCTCGGGGTTTTCGTGGTCTGCACCCTGGTCTGGGCGATGGGCAGCCTGGGCTCGGGTGATCTCCAGTACTTCTGGCCGGGCTGGGTGCTGATCCCGGTCGTGTTCTCCTTCTTCGCGCACTTCGGCAAACGCCGCCCCTGAGGCGATATGGTCGAGTTGTCCGTCGCGAACACGCCCGACAGCGGGTTACGCAACCCTCGGTTTGGCGTCGCTGTTACGGGCGCGTAGACTGGCTCGCTGGCGCGTAGCGTCTACTCACTCATGTCCTCAAGCGCTTCGAGGACGGGGGGAGCCGCGGCTGGTTCGGGTCGTCATGACCCGGATACGACGTTACGAAAGCCTGCCCCAAGAACCCGATGTCAGGTAGCGGAGGACATGCCTAAGAAAGACGGAGCCATCGAGATTGAAGGCCGAGTGATCGAGCCCCTGCCGAACGCCATGTTCCGCGTTGAGCTCGCCAATGGTCACAAGGTTCTGGCACACATCTCTGGGAAGATGCGCCAGCACTACATCCGCATCCTTCCCGAGGACAGGGTCGTCGTCGAGCTTTCGCCGTACGACCTCACCCGTGGGCGCATCGTCTACCGCTACAAGTAACCGAGGGTCACGGGGTTTCCCAACCCGTCTGACTGAGAGTTAAGGCAAACCGTGAAGGTCAAGCCGAGCGTCAAGCGGATCTGCAACAACTGCCGGGTCATCCGGCGGCACGGCCGGGTCATGGTCATCTGCTCCACCGACCCGCGTCACAAGCAGCGCCAGGGCTGAGTCCAGCGCAGGATCCGCACCACTGAAGAAGCTCGTCCCAGTCGTGGTCGACCACGACTGCACCCCCGGTCGGAGGCCGGGGCCCGCCCGGGCAGGTGGGGTGGGACGGGCACAGACCTCCGCGATCACAACGAGGAGTACGCCCAGTAATGGCTCGTCTCGTCGGCGTCGATCTTCCCCGCGAAAAGCGGATGGAGATCGCGCTCACTTACATCTACGGCATCGGCCGTACCCGTGCCGTCGAGGCACTGACCGCTACCGCGATTGACCTGAACAAGCGCGCCAAGGACCTCACGGACGAGGAGCTGGTCCAGCTCCGCGACTACATCGAGGCCAACTTCAAGGTTGAGGGCGACCTGCGCCGCGAGGTCGCCGCGGACATCCGCCGCAAGGTCGAGATCGGCTGCTACGCCGGTATCCGCCACCGCAAGGGTCTGCCCGTCCGGGGCCAGCGGACCCGTACCAACGCTCGTACCCGCAAGGGCCCGAAGCGCACGGTCGCCGGTAAGAAGAAGCCCGGTCGGAAGTAATAGGAGCGCACTGACTTATGCCACCGAAGGCACGCGCTGGGGCCGCTGTAAAGAAGGTCCGGCGCAAGGAACGCAAGAACGTCGCCCACGGGCAGGCGCACATCAAGAGCACCTTCAACAACACCATCGTGTCGATCACCGACCCGACCGGTGCGGTCATCTCCTGGGCGTCTTCCGGGCAGGTCGGCTTCAAGGGCTCGCGCAAGTCGACCCCGTTCGCCGCGCAGCTCGCGGCGGAAGCGGCCGCCCGTCGCGCCATGGAGCACGGCATGCGCAAGGTCGACGTGTTCGTCAAGGGTCCCGGTTCCGGCCGGGAGACCGCCATCCGTTCGCTGCAGGCCGCCGGCCTTGAGGTCGGGCAGATCTCCGACGTCACGCCGCAGCCGCACAACGGCTGCCGCCCGCCGAAGCGTCGCCGGGTCTGAGGAGGATCTGACATGGCTCGCTACACCGGAGCGGACTGCAAGCGGTGCCGCCGCGAGAAGATGAAGTTGTTCCTCAAGGGCAGCAAGTGCGACGGGCCGAAGTGCCCGTTCGAGTCGCGTCCCTTCCCGCCCGGCCAGCACGGCCGTGGCCGGACCAAGGAGACCGAGTACCTGCTCCAGCACCGCGAGAAGCAGAAGGCCCGTCGTGCGTACGGCGTGCTGGAGAAGCAGTTCCGCGGTTACTACGAGGAGGCCGTCACCAAGCCCGGCAAGACCGGTGAGGTGCTCCTCCAGATCCTCGAGTCCCGTCTCGACAACGTCGTCTACCGGGCCGGCTACGCCGCGTCCCGCGACATGGCCCGGCAGCTGGTCAAGCACGGCCACTTCCTGGTCAACGGCGTCAAGGTCGACATCCCGTCGTACCGGGTGAAGGAGAAGGACATCGTCACCCTGCGCGAGAAGTCGAAGGAGCTCACGCCCTTCGTCGTCGCGCAGGCGCAGGCGGGTTCCCGCCCGGTGCCGGCGTGGCTCGAGCCGATCCCCAGCGAGATGAAGATCCTGGTCCACACGCTTCCGGCGCGCGGTGTCATCGACACCCAGGTCCAGGAGCAGCTGATCGTGGAGCTCTACTCCAAGTAACAGGGTTGCCCGGCGCCTCACCCAGGCGCCGGGCAAGACGGACGGCCATCAAATAGCGGGTGGCCCGACAGAAAGAAGAACAGCGTGCTCATCAGCCAGCGGCCGACCCTCTCGGAGGAGTCGCTCAGCGAGACCCGCTCCCGGTTCACCATCGAGCCTCTGGAGCCGGGCTTCGGCTACACCCTCGGTAACTCACTGCGGCGGACCCTGCTGTCGTCCATCCCGGGCGCGGCGGTCACCAGCATCAAGATCGACGGCGTGCTGCACGAGTTCACCACGATCCCCGGTGTCAAGGAGGACGTGGTCGAGCTGGTCATGAACGTCAAGGAACTGACCGTCAGCTCCGAGCACGACGAGCCGGTCAGCATGTACCTGCGCAAGCAGGGCCCCGGTGACGTGACCGCCGGAGACATCCAGCCCCCGGCCGGTGTCTCGGTGCACAACCCGGATCTGAAGCTGGCGACCCTGAACAGCAAGGGCCGGCTGGACATGGAGCTGACCGTCGAGCGCGGTCGTGGCTATGTCACCGCGGCGCAGAACAAGAACGCCGGCGCCGAGATCGGCCGCATCCCGGTCGACTCGATCTACTCGCCGGTGCTCAAGGTCACCTACCGCGTCGAGGCGACCCGTGTCGAGCAGCGCACCGACTTCGACCGCCTGATCATCGACGTCGAGTCGAAGGCGTCGATCTCCCCCCGGACCGCGCTGGCCTCGGCCGGCTCGACCCTCGTCGAGCTCTTCGGCCTGTGCCGTGAGCTGGACGAGACCGCCGAGGGCATCGACATCGGCCCGTCGCCGCAGGACGCGCAGCTCGCTGCCGACCTGGCCCTTCCGATTGAGGAGCTGGACCTCACCGTCCGGTCGTACAACTGCCTCAAGCGTGAGGGCATCAACTCGGTGGGCGAATTGATAGGGCGTACCGAGGCCGACCTTCTTGACATCCGGAACTTCGGTCAGAAGTCGATCGACGAGGTCAAGATGAAGCTCGCCGGAATGGGCCTGGGCCTGAAGGACAGCGCGCCGTCCTTCGACCCCGCGCACGTGGTCGACTCGTTCGGCGACGTGGACTACGACACCGACGACTACCGCGAGACCGAGCAGCTCTAAGAGCTCGGCTGCGCCACATTTCAAGGAGCATCGGAAATGCCCACGCCCACCAAGGGTGCCCGCCTCGGCGGCAGCCCGGCTCACGAGAAGCTCATCCTGGCCAACCTGGCCACCGAGCTCTTCCGGCACGGGAAGATCAAGACCACCGAGTCCAAGGCCCGGCGGCTTCGCCCTCTGGCTGAGCAGCTGGTCACGAAGGCCAAGCGCGGCGACCTGCACGCCCGTCGCCGGGTGCTGACCGTCGTGAAGGACAAGGACGTCGTGTACGCCCTGTTCGAGCAGATCGCTCCGCGGTACTCCAACCGCCCCGGTGGGTACACCCGCATCACCAAGATCGGCCCGCGCAAGGGTGACGCCGCTCCCATGGCCGTCATCGAGCTGGTCGAGGAGCTGCAGGTCGCGGCCACCACCTCCGGCCCGTCGAAGGAGGCCCGCAAGGCCGCCGCGCAGCAGGCCAAGGTCGAGGCTCTCGCGCCCGAGGAGGAGGTGCCCGCCGGCACCGACGCCGACCAGGACGCCGAGCCGCCGGTCTCCGCCTCCGGTGACAAGGGCGCCGAGGGAGACAAGGCCGAGGGCGACGAGCCCAAGGCCTGAGTTCGATCACCGAGAAGCCCGGCACCCCCTCTGGGTGCCGGGCTTTCTCACTGCAAGACCATTCATTCGTACGGGCGAGGACGGAAATGACGGAGACGATTCGGCTGCGCCTGGACGTGTCGTACGACGGCGCCGATTTCTCCGGCTGGGCCGCCCAGCCTTCACGGCGTACCGTGGCCGGGGTTTTGACCGAGGCCTTCGCCCGCCTGCTGGGGCCGGAGACGCCGCTCGGGCTCACCGTGGCCGGCCGCACCGACGCCGGCGTGCACGCCACCGGCCAGGTCTGCCACGTGGATCTGCCGCTCGAACGCTGGACCGAGCTGTCGGCGTCGCTGCTGCGGCGGCTCGCCGCGCTGATGCCGCCGGATGCCCGGGTGCGGGCGCTGGCGCCGGCCCCGGACACCTTCGACGCCAGGTTCTCGGCCACCTTCCGGCGCTACGAGTACCGCGTCTCGGACACCCCGTGGGGGCCGGAGCCGCTGCGCCGCCACGACACCCTCGGCTGGGTGCGGCCGCTCGACGTGGACCGGCTCAACGCCGCGGCGGCCGGGCTGGTGGGCGAGCACGACTTCGCGGCGTTCTGCAAGCGCAAGGAGCACGCCACCACGATCCGGGCGATCAACCGGCTGGACTGGCGCCGCGACCCGGACGGGATCTGTGTGGCGACCGTGCAGGCGGACGCGTTCTGTCAGGCGATGGTGCGCAGCCTGGTCGGGGCGATGCTGACGGTGGGGGACGGGCGCCGCGACCCGGAGTGGCCGGCGAAGCTGCTCACGCTGCGGCAGCGCTCCAGCGACGTGGTGGTCGCACCTGCGCACGGGCTCACATTGGTGGCGGTCGGCTACCCGGACGAGTCGGAGTACGCGGCCCGCGCCGAAGCCACCCGTCGCCTGCGCGCGTGAGAACCCCCGGCTGGTGGTGAGCGCTGTGGCCAACTGTTGTTTTCGTGCGTGATTTCCCGGCCGGCTTTCAGTGTTCTCTCGCGGGGTTTGAGGCAGTTCGGAGGGGCCGGCTGAAGGGGGTCACGTGGCTCGGCGGGACACCACGGTCTCGCTCAGGTGAACGTCCAGGAGGTCGTGGGTGAGCCGGTCGACCTGCGGCTCGTCGGCGGCGACCAACGCGCCGACCGGGCCGGTGATCACGCAATACATCAGGTAGTGGCCGCGGGTGCGCCACACCACCGGGGTGCCCGCGCCGGCCGGTTCGCCGGACATCTGCGCGAACCCGCCGTCACCCGACTCGACCAGCTGACGGACCTGGTCGCCGACCGCCGACGCGCTCGCGGCGTCGGGCAGGTTCAGCATGCCGGCGGTCACCCGGTAGTCGGCGTAGGGAACGGTGAGATCGGCCCGGACCGCTTGCGCGCATCCGTACCGCAGCAGGGTGGAGCGCAGGGCGCCGGTGGCCGCGAGTGTGCAGTCGGCGGTGAGGCCGGTCTCCCGCACGCCGAAGGCGGTGGAGCCGGTGGGGAAGACCTCGGCTTCGGAGAGCGGTTCCGGATCCACCGTGCGCGAGGCGATGAGCTGGTCGATCTCGGCGGCGGCGAGGCGGCGTGGGGTGGAGTCACGGTCGTCGGCGACGAACAGGACGCCCAGCATCACGCAGATGCCGAGCACGATGAGCGCGGCCAGACCGCGGGTCACCAGGTGAGCGGTCCGATACGGATCATGCCAGGCGTGCCGCCGGAGCCGGGCCGGCCGTCGATGCCGGCTCGGCCCGGGAAGCCGTGTCAGGCCGGGGGTGGCGTGCCGCATCCGCCCAAGCTAGGCGCGCGAGCTGATCCATTGACGCACAGTGCGTCCGTCACCCTGTCTGCCCCGGTTCGTTGTGTCGATTTCGGGTGCGGAGCGAACCCGAGGTTCACACACGGAACCCCGGCGAGCGGGTGGTCACCCGTCGGCGGGAGACTTGGCCGGTGAGCGCCGACCACTACTTCTCCGCCGAGCCCGACACGCCGATGCGACGGGGCGAGATCGAGTTCAACGTCGCCGGCCGGGACTACCGGCTGGCCGTCGCCTCCGGGGTGTTCTCGGCCGGACGGCTCGACCCGGGCACCGCGGTCCTGCTGCGCAAGGCCGGCCTGCCCGGCGCCGCCACCGAGGGGACACTGCTCGACCTCGGCTGCGGTTACGGCCCGATCGCCTGCGTGCTGGCCAGTGAGGCGCCCCGGACCACCGTCTACGCCGTCGACGTCAACGCCCGGGCCCGTGACCTGGCAGCCGAGAACGCCGAGCGGCTCAGTCTCGCCGACCGGGTGCTGGTGCGGGCGCCGGACGAGGTGCCGGACGACGTCACCTTCACCGAGATCTGGAGCAACCCGCCCACCCACATCGGCAAGGCCGGGCTGCACGCGCTGCTGGAACGCTGGCTGCCCCGGCTCGCGCCGGACGGCGTCGCCTGGCTCGTGATCAACCGGAACCTCGGCGGCGACTCGCTGCACGCCTGGCTCACCGGGCTCGGCTGGACGGTCGAGCGGACGGCCAGCCAGAAGGGGTTCCGGGTGCTCCGGGTCACCGGAAAATCGGGAGACTGAACCGAGGTCGCACAGGGAGGATGCCCGGCATGGGTTACGTGGATGTCGCCGGCGCCGGTTTCGTGCTCCCGGACGGGCGGGAGCTCTTCACCGACGTGTCGTTCCGGGTCGGCGAGGGCGCGAAGGTGGCGCTCGTCGGGCCCAACGGCGCCGGCAAGACCACCCTCATGCGGATGGTGGCCGGAGACATCCCGGTGCAGAGCGGCGTCGTCGCCCGATCCGGTGGGCTCGGTGTGATGCGGCAGTTCATCGGGATGATCGGCGATGACCGTACCCTGGAGGATCTTGCGCTTTCCCTGGTGCAACCGGCGCTCCGCGCGGCGGGCGAGCGACTGCGCACGGCCACCGCGGCCCTCGACGAGACCGAGAAGACCCAGATCGCGTACGCGAACGCGCTCGCCGGCTGGGGCGAGGCCGGCGGATACGACGCCGAGGTGCTGTTCGATACGGTCGCGGTGTCCATTCTCGGCAAGCCGTGGGAGGAGACGCGGCACCGGATCGTGCGGACCCTCTCCGGCGGCGAGCAGAAACGGTTCGCCCTCGACCTGCTGCTGCGCGGCTCCGACGAGGTGCTGCTGCTCGACGAGCCGGACAACTTCCTCGACGTGCCCGCCAAACGCTGGCTGGAGCAGCGGCTGCGCGAGTCGCCGAAATCGGTGCTCTACGTGTCGCACGACCGGGAGCTGCTGGCCCAGACCGCGGACCGGGTCGTCGCCGTCGAGGGCGGCGGCGCGTGGACGCATCCGGCCGGGTTCGCCTCCTGGCACGAGGCCCGGGGGCACCGGCACGAGCGGCTCGAGGAGAACCGGCGGCGCTGGGACGAGGAGCACGAGAAGCTCAAGGAGCTCGTGCTCACGCTGCGGAACAAGGCCGCCTTCAACGACGGTCTGGCGTCGCGGTATCAGGCCGCGCAGACCCGGCTCCGCAAGTTCGAGGAGGCGGGGCCGCCGCCGCTGCCGCCCAAGGACCAGGCTGTCAAGATGAACCTGCGCGGAGGGCGGACCGGCAAGCGGGCGGTCATCTGCGAGCAGCTCGAGCTGGAGAATCTGACGTTCCCGTTCGACCTGGAGATCTGGTACGGCGACCGGGTGGCGGTGCTGGGCGCCAACGGCACCGGCAAGTCGCACTTCCTGCGTCTGCTCGCGGCCGGCGGCAGCGACCCGGATCTGGAGCACAAGCCGGTCGACGGGGCGCCGCTGGCGTATGTGGCGCACGACGGGGTGGCACGGCTCGGCGCGCGGGTCCGGCCGGGGCACTTCTCGCAGACCCACGACCGGCCGGAGCTGCTGGAGAAGACGCTCGTCGAGATCCTGTGGCGCGGTGACGAGCACCGGTCCGGGATGGACCGGGCCGGCGCGATGAAATCCCTCAACCGGTACGAGCTGGCGGCGCAGGGCGACCAGCGGTTCGGCACGCTGTCCGGTGGGCAGCAGGCCCGGTTCCTGGTGCTGCTGCTGGAGCTGTCGGGGGCGACCCTGCTGCTGCTCGACGAGCCGACCGACAACCTGGACCTGGCGTCGGCGGAGGCGCTGGAAGAGGGACTGAAAGCGTTCGACGGCACCGTGATAGCCGTCACCCACGACCGCTGGTTCACCCGGTCCTTCGACCGCTTCGTGCTCTTCCGCGGCGACAGCGAGGTCGTCGAGGTGCCGGAACCCGTCTGGGACGTGCGGTGACGCCGGGACCACGGTGACCGGTGGGACACAGGAGTCTTATCTCACCATCGACGTCCGGTAGCGCGGAACGTCACGGACCGGTTAGGGTCCGGTTACAACCAACCCCACGGGAGTCCGGGCACCGGGCTGAGAGGGGGGCTGACGCCGCCCCCGACCGTCGAACCTGATCCGGGTAATGCCGGCGCAGGGAGGAGTGCTTCGTGCACACTTCGTTTCCTCGCATCCATGTCATCACCGACTCGATCGACGTCGTCCGCGGCGTCGCGGGACAGCCGGAGATCGCTGTCCAGATCCGGGTCAAGAGCAACGACGCCGAGGCGTACGCGCTGACCGTCGCGGCCATCGACGTCTGCCGGCCGATGGGCACGATCGTCCTGGTCAACGACCGGGCCGGGGTCGCGCTGGCGGCCGGCGCCGACGGCGTCCACGTGGGCGCCGACGATCTGCCGGTCGAGGCCGCCCGGCGGGTGCTCGGGCCAGCCGCGATCCTCGGCGCCACCTGCCGGAACCCGGAGGCGGCCCGGGCGGCCGTGCGGGACGGCGCCGGCTATCTGGGCGCCGGCCCGGTCTTCGCGACCGCCACGAAGGACGGGCTGCCACCACCGCTCGGCCCGGCCGCGATCGCCGCCGTCGCCGCGGCGGTTCCCGGCACACCGGTCCTCGCGATTGGCGGCGTCACCGCGGAGAGGGTGCCGCTGCTCGCCGCGCACGGTGTCGCGGCGGTCTCCGCCTTCGCGGCGGACCCGAAGGGTGCGGCCGCCGCGTTCCTGGAGGCCCTGCGATGAGCATCGCGATCGTCGGTGGCGGCATCATCGGGCTCGCCATCGCTCACGAACTGCGTCGGCGCGGCGCCGACTGCACCGTCTACGACGCCTCCACACCGGAGTCCGAGGGCGCCTGGCACGTGTCCGGGGGGATGATCGCCGCGGGCCGGGAGTCGGCCTTCGAACACCCACAGCTGGCCGGCCTGCTCGCGGCCTCGTCCGGTCTCTGGCCGGAGTTCGCCGCCGCGCTCGGCCCGGGCATCGGCTACGACGAGGCAGGCTCGCTCGGGGTGGCGCTGACCGCGGACGACGTCGCCGTCGCCCAGCGTGTCTGGCGCGTCCAGCAGGTGCCGGTGCTGCGCGGCAGCCGGCTGCGGGAGCTGGAACCGGCGCTGTCCCCACGGATACGTGCCGGCGTGCACGCCCCGGCCGAGCGGCAGGTCGACCCGCGCCGGGTGATGGCCGTGCTCCGCTCCCGGCTGGCGAACCGGATCGTGCCGAAGCGGATCACCACAGTGGACGAGGTCGACGCGGACACCGTCGTGGTGGCGGCCGGCTGTGACACCGCGGCCCTCACCGGGCTGCCGATCCGCCCGATCAAGGGTCAGGTGCTGCGGCTGCGGGGTGAACCCGGTCTGCTGCGGCACGTGGTGACCGGTTTCGCGGACGGGCGATTCGTCTACCTGGTGCCGCGGGACACCGGCGAGGTGGTGGTCGGCGCCACCCAGGAGGAGCTGGCCGACACCACCGTCACCGCCGGCGGGGTGCACGACCTGCTGCGGGCGGCCCTCGACCTGGTGCCCGGCCTGTCCGACCACGAGCTGGCCGAGACCGCCGCCGGACACCGCCCCGGCACCCCCGACAACGCACCGATCCTGGGCCGGCTCGACGGTGACCGGCGGATCGTCGTGGCGTCCGGTCACCACCGCAGCGGGATCCTGCTCGCCCCGATCACCGCTCGACTCATCGCCGACCTGGTGCTCACCGGCTCGGCGGATCCCCTGCTGGAAGCGTTCGCACCCGGGAGGTTCGGATGAAGCTGACGATCAACGGAGAGACGCGGGACCGGTCCGGCGCCTGCTCGGTGGCGACCCTGGTCGCCGAGATCATCGCGGCCCAGCGTGGGGTCGCCGTGGCCGTCAACGGAACGGTCGTGCCACGGTCCTCGTGGGCGCAGGTCGACCTGGCGGACGGGGACCGGATCGAGGTCCTCACCGCGGCGCAGGGAGGATGACGATGTTCCTGCCGGAGAACGGGCTGATCCTCGGCACGGGCGGGGCGCACAGCCTCGCCGCGCTGGAGGAGGCCGTCGTCGCGTCCGAGACCACACTGGTCACCGTGGCGCTGCGCCGGGTCGACGCGGCCGGGCCCGGACTGCTGCCGATGCTTGACCGGCTCGGCGTGCGGGTGCTGCCGAACACGGCCGGCTGCTACACCTCCGGGGACGCGGTCAAGACCGCCCAGATGGCCCGGGAGGCGTTCGAGACCGACCTGATCAAACTCGAGGTGATCGGCGACGAGCGGACCCTGCTTCCGGACGGCGTCGAACTGCTGAAGGCCGCCGAGATCCTGGTGGCGGACGGGTTCACGGTCCTGCCGTACACCAGCGACGACCCGATCCTGGCCCGCCGCCTCGCCGACGCCGGATGCGCCGCCGTCATGCCGGCCGGATCGCCGATCGGCTCCGGTCTGGGAGTCTCCAATCCGCACCACATCGAACTGATCGTGCAGAGCGTCGACGTGCCGGTGGTCCTCGACGCCGGCATCGGCACCGCCTCGGACGCCGCCCTCGCCATGGAACTCGGCTGCGACGCGGTCCTGATCGCCAGCGCCATCACCCGCTCCGACGATCCGGCCGCGATGGCCGCGGCGATGCGGCACGCCGTCACCGCCGGCCGTCTCGCCCGCGCCGCCGGGCGGATCCCACGCCGCTTCCACGCGCTGGCGTCCACCCAGGACGACGGGCTCGCCGAGTGGTGACCCCCGGCGGGCTCGTCGTGCTCACCGATCGGCGGTCCGCCGCCGGGCCGTTGCCGCAGGTGGTCGCGGCGGCGGTTCGCGGCGGCGCGGCGTGGGTCGTTCTTCGTGAGCGCGATCTTCCGTACGCCGAACGCGCGGCCCTGGCCACCGAGTTGCGATCGCTGCTGCCCCCGGGCCGGTTGATCGTGGCCGGGCCCGACCCGCTCGGCGGCACGGCCGTGCACCTGTCCGCGGCCGATCCCCGCCCGGCCGGGATCCCGCTGGCCGGCCGCTCGTGGCACGGGACCGAACCACTGTCGGATGTGGACTACGTCACGTTGTCGCCGGTCTATCCGACCGCCACCAAACCCGGCTACGGGCCGCCGCTCGGCCCGGCCGGTGCGGCCGCCCTGATCGCCGCCGTGCCGGGTTCCCCGCCCCTGCCATGGCTGGCGCTCGGTGGCATCGACTCGGCCGAACGGGCCGCCGAGTGCGCGGCCGCCGGGGCCGAGGGGATCGCGGTGCTCGGCGCCGTGATGCGGGCCGCCAACCCGGAACAGGTCGCCCGCCAGTTGGCGGGAGCGTTCGCGGCGGCGCAACGGAAGGCGAGCGGCCGTCCGGGCGCGAGGGCCCCACGGTCGGGTGCCGGCGGCGGCCCGGTCGCGGGTGTGGGTTTCGTGCAGTCGAGTGCCGGCGGTCGTCCGGTTGCGGCGCAGTCCGCCGGAGTGGGGGCCGTCGACCGCGGCGCCCGCACGGGGGCCGGACGGCCGGAGCCGCAGCCGGGCGCCCGTCACCTGATATCGACCGGCCGTCGATTCGAGGAGACGATCCGATGACGCCGCCGGTGGTGCTGACGATCGCGGGCTCGGACTCCGGCGGGGGCGCCGGGATCCAGGCCGACCTGAAGACGTTCGCGGCGCTCGGCGCCTTCGGGACGTCGGTGATCACGGCGATCACCGCGCAGAACACGCTCGGCGTCACGGCCATCCATCCGGTGCCGGCGGAGATCGTGGCGGCGCAACTCGACGCGGTGCTGTCGGATCTGCCGGTGGCCGCCGTGAAAGTCGGGATGATCTCCGATCCGGACGTGGCGAAGGTGATCGCCGCCCGCTCGGCGCAACTGCCCAACCTCGTCGTCGACCCGGTGCTCGTGGCCACCGCGGGCAGCCGGCTCGGGGAGGTGGGGGTCGTCGGGGTGCTCACCGCGTACCCCTGCGTCTTGACACCGAACCGGCACGAGGCCGGCGCCCTTCTGGGACGGGTGATCGAGACGGCCGAGGAGATGATCTCGGCGGCGGCCGAACTCGCGGCGCGCGGACCGCGTGCCGTCGTGGTGACCGGGAGTGAGCTGGCGCTCGACGTCCTGCATCACGCGGGGGAGATCACGCTGCTGCGCGGCGAGCCGGTGGCGACCGTGAACAACCACGGCTCGGGCTGCACGTTCTCGTCGGCGATCGCGGTGCGGCTGGCGGCCGGCGACCCGGTTCCGGAGGCGGTCGCGGCGGCCAAGGAGTACGTGAACCGCGGTCTGCGTGGTGGCGCTCAGTGGCGGCTCGGGTCGGGTCCCGGGCCGCTGGATCACTTCGGCTGGTCCGTCTAGATCTTCCCGGCGGGGCGGCTTCCGTGGATGCCCGCTGCCATCTGCCGCCGGTTTCGTCCTACTTTGGGAGGTATCGTGAGGCGTAAGGTCTACGTGGAAGGGACCCGCCCGGACATCCGGGTGCCGTTCACCGAGGTGGTGCTCACCGGCGACCATCCGCCGGTGCGGCTCTACGACACATCCGGCCCCGGCAGCGAACCCGCCGTCGGACTGCCGCCGCTCCGGAAACCCTGGCAGACCGGCCGCACCCAGCTCGCCGACGCGCGAGCCGGGATCATCACACCCGAGATGGAATACGTCGCGGTCCGCGAAGGCGTCTCACCCGAGACCGTCCGCGACGAGATCGCGGCCGGCCGGGCCGTGCTGCCGGCCAACAAGAACCACCCCGAATCCGAGCCGATGATCATCGGGTCGCGGTTCCTCGTGAAGGTCAACGCCAACATCGGCACCTCGGCCGTCACCTCGTCCATCGACGAGGAGGTGGAGAAACTCACCTGGGCCACCCGATGGGGCGCCGACACCGTCATGGACCTCTCCACCGGGCCGCACATCCACGAGACCCGCGAGGCGATCGTACGGAACTCGCCCGTGCCCATCGGGACCGTGCCGCTCTACCAGGCGCTCGAGAAGGTCAAAGGCGACCCGCTCCGGCTGTCGTGGGAGATCTTCCGGGAAACCGTCATCGAACAGGCCGAGCAGGGCGTCGACTACATGACGATCCATGCGGGCGTGCTTCTGGAGTACGTGCCGCTCGCCGCCGAACGGGTCACCGGGATCGTCTCCCGGGGCGGGTCGATCATGGCGGCCTGGTGCCTCGCCGAACACCGGGAGAACTTCCTCTACACCCACTTCCGGGAGCTGTGCGAGATCTTCCGGGAGTACGACATCACGTTCTCCCTCGGCGACGGGCTGCGACCCGGGTCGATCGCCGACGCCAACGACGAGGCACAGTTCGCGGAACTGCGGACACTCGGAGAACTGACGTACATCGCGTGGGAGTACGACGTACAGGTGATGGTCGAAGGGCCCGGGCACGTGCCCATGCACAAGATCAAGGAGAACGTGGATCTCCAGCAGGAGCTGTGCTCGGGGGCGCCGTTCTACACCCTCGGGCCGCTGGCCACCGACATCGCGCCCGCCTACGACCACATCACCTCCGCCATCGGGGCGGCGATGATCGGCATGTTCGGCACGGCGATGCTCTGCTACGTCACACCCAAGGAACACCTCGGGCTGCCCAACAAGGAAGACGTCAAAGCCGGGATGATCGCCTACAAGATCGCGGCGCACTCGGCTGACCTGGCGAAAGGGCATGCCGGGGCTCAGGAGTGGGATGACGCGCTGTCCCGGGCCCGATTCGACTTCCGGTGGGAGGACCAGTTCGAGTTGGCGCTCGACCCTGATACGGCCCGCTCCTACCACGATGAGACGCTGCCGGCGGCGCCCGCCAAGACGGCGCACTTCTGCTCCATGTGCGGGCCCAAGTTCTGCTCCATGCGGATCAGCCACGAGATCCGGGCGGCGGGCATGAAGGCCAAATCCGAGGAGTTCGTGGAGGCCGGTGGGCGGGTCTATCTGCCGGTCACGCCTACGGTCTAGCCCGTCCGGTCCGCCGGGTCTGCTTCGGGTGCGCACGGTCGGCGGTTCGTGTGCGCCGACTGGGGACATGCCCCTGGCCCGGGCGCACGGTGTCGTTTCCGTGCGCGCCCGTCAGGCGTCCTCGTCGTAGTTCTGGAGGCGCTTGTTCGCCGGCAGGAAGTCGTAGATCGGCTCCCGCGGCGGCTCGGGTGGTTTCACGGCCTCGTTACGGGCCGCCAGGTCCTCCATGGCGGCCCGTTCGGCCACCGCCTTTCGCCTGGAGCGCTTCTGTGCGGTGCGTTTCTGCGGGGTCCGCTTCTTCGGCTCCGGCTCCGGCTCGGCGTCAGCTTCGGACGGCTGTTCGGGCGCTGGCTCCGGGGTATGCAGCGTCTCGGACGCGGCTTCCTGCGCCGCCGGCCCGGCGTCCGGCTCGACAGTGTGTTCCTTGTCGGCTGTGGGTTCTTCCCCGGGCGGCGGGGCTGCCGCGGCTCCGATCTCGGCCGGTGGTTCGCTCGATTCCGGCCAATGCTCCCTCAGGGCCGGGAGACCCTCGTTCTCGGCCGATTCGATCGCGGCGGTGAGCATCGCGGCATGGGCGGCGGCGGACGGGTGCTCGATCGTCGGCTCGGGAAGTTGAGCCTCGGTGGGCGGGATCTCGACCGTTTCCGGCGTTACTTCCCCGGTCGGCTCCGCGGGCGGCTCCGGCTCGGGGGCGGGCTTCGGCCTGGCGCGGCTCGCTCGCTTGGCGGGGGCCTTCTTCGCGGCGATCGTCGCCGGGGCGGCTTTCGGGGCGCGCTTTCGCGGGGTGGCGGCCTTCTTCGCGGCCATGACCGGCTCGGGCGCGTCCGTGGTCGCGGCTTCGGTCGTGAGTTCGACCGGCTCGTCGTCGGGGACCTGCGTCGCTTCCGGTTCAGGTTCGGCTAGGGCCGGGCGCTTTGTGGCCTGTGTGGATTTCGGTGCTGGTGAGGGTTCTGGGGCGGCGTCCGGGGGCAGGATCCGGTAGCGGTAGAGGATGCCCTCGTCGCGGACCACGAAATCGTCGGCGCCGTCGGGGCGGGTCCAGGTGAGGATCATCTGGCCGTACTTCTCGGCCAGCTTCACCAGCGCGGGGAAGGTGTCGACCACGACGACGGGCTTGCCGGGCGGGCTGGCCATCGGCTCCACCGGAACGATCAGATGCGGGTAGCGGCGCTGGATCTGGGCGCGAGTACGAAGAGGGACATGGCCGAGCGCCATCCACGCGACCATGCCGGCGCTGACGAGGGTGACGAGGAGTAGATACACGGCGTACTTACGAGCCTGTGCCGCCGTCATCACGTCGTGCCCGAAGGCGCCGATCCGCCGATCCTGCACCGAGGTGCCCACGGGCTTACTGGATTGATCGACTACCAGGCTCTCCGGTCCGCTTGCCAGCGACATCTGGAGCGGGGCCAGGCTGAGGGCGAGCTGCGGCTCGAACAGAGTTCCGTCGCTGTGCCGAACTTGCGTGGTGATCGTGAGCGTAATGACGCCCAGGTCAGCGCCGATCGCCTCCTGCGCGGCCTTCACGCGTTGCTCAAGCGTGTCCAGATCGAGCTGGACGAGACCGGTGTAGCTGTCGGCGGTGAACTGCTGCGGCCGGGACAATTGCAGTGTCTGGTGCCAACCGGCCTGGGAAGACAGCCTGGCGCTGACCTGTATGCGCCCCGGCTCGCCTCGATAACTGAAGTGAAGGTCTACGAGGTTGGCGAGCTTGCGGAAGATCGGGTCCGGAGAATAGGCGATGGTGCCGTCGTAAGCGGCGGAACGGGGAACCTCCGCCGTATAGGAGAAGGTCATCGACTCGCCCGCCTTGCCGGCGCTCGTCACGGACTCGGTGGTCGGCTTCATCCACCCGAGCACCCCGAGGGCCAGCCCTAGGACGCCGCAGACCGCGGTGACGAGAGCCAGCACCCGAAGGGCGGGATGCAGACGGCTGACCGCTTTGAAGACGGCCGCCGCGGTAGCCCATGAGCCGCCTCCGCCAGACATGCGCTTCACTCTTTTCTTACGTCGGCCGCGAGCGATGTCCCTTCGGCTTTTCGCCACGCTCGCCCCGCCGCCCGCGACAAGGAACCCGAGCATTCCCAGACCGGTGGGGCTGAGTACCGGCTGAAGCCATGTGCCCCCATTCGGGATATGCAGGATCGCCTGGCCGATCAGTTCATCGGCGGTCGGCTCGAACGGATCGATGAAATCGTTGTTGTCACCCTGCAACACATAGCCGGCATCAGCGTCGCCGCCGGTGATGCGGTGCAGTACGTCGATGCCAGCGCTCGGACTATGGTATGCCGCGATCTGACCGACTTCGTAGGAATCGGCTTTCGTGAGGAAAACCAGGTCACCAGCGTGATAAAGGGGCTGCATGCTGGCGCCATGCGTTATGACGTATGAGATGCGACCGGTGCTGATGGCCCACGCACCGATGGCCGCCATCATTGCGATGGCGGCCACGGCGATGCGTCGAACCTTGACGGGAATGACTACTCAGCCCCTGAACCTCGGCTGAAGGGTGCTCCCGTCATGTGTAGCGCGAGTTAGACGACGGAAATGTCCAATCGAGTGAGCTGGCCGTCGAAGGTTCCCGCGCTGGGGGTGCAGTTCGAAGTGAAGGCGGTCGCGTGGATGGCGGCACAGGTGAAGGTGGCGCCTCCGGACGACGCAACGAGGCCGTTCAGCGTGACGGTGGGCGTCTTCCCCGCAGTGGCGTCAGCGAAGGTGAGGAGGAGGCTGCTGAGCTTGGTGTTGGTGCCGTCGGCCACCCAGGTGTAGGCGATGTCCGTGACCGTTGCTCCGCTCACCGTCTGAGAAGCGGCGCCGCCGATGAACTTGGTCGTGGTGGCGCCGTTGGCGCCGCCGAGAGCGACACCCCCACCAGCCGTGAAGGCGGTGGCTCCGGCGGCGACGGCACCGGCGACGGCGACGCCGCCGACCAGCTGAACGATATTGCGCATATGTGTGGTTCTCCCCTTGGTCGGTGGCCCAGCCGGCCTCGTAGGCCCTGTGGCTTTGCGTCCCCGGCTTGCGTCGGGTTTGCGTTTGTCGGCCGAGCGGATGCTCGAGTCTCGCTTGTGCCAGGTTTGTTCGGTCGTGAGCGAGGGCGGCTAAGCGTTAGGGCCGACTTTTCCGAGGGGGTTCCGCGCTTTCCGCACTTGAGCTCCGGTGCGGTGCTACCGGGTAGCGGGACGGTCTTCGAGAACGGGACGCCGACGCCCGTCCCGGGCTGAAGCACGGCGCGGCGGCCGCCTTGGGACGGTCGCCGCGCGTACCCGGAATGGGGTTTAAAGCTTGTAGAAGGTGACGTAGTGGTCGGGGGTGAAGTAGGCGACGCGGGTGCTGCGGTTGACGACGATGCGGTAGGCGTCGCGGGCGGCGCCGCGGTTGCGGGAGTAGACGTCGTATTCGCTGTACGTGGCGGACGGGAGCTGGCCCTCGCGGTTGTAGAACCGGCCGCCGGTGTAGTTGTAGTTGCCGTACGGCCAGGAGTACCAGCCGGCGGTCGTGGGCAAGCCCAGCGACTGCCAGCCGGTGAACGCTGTGCGGGCGGCCGAGCAGCGGCTGATGGTGCAGCTGTTGTAGACGGCGGCGTGGGCCGCGTCGGTCGTGGTGGGGGCCACTACCGCGGGGGCTACCAGGGCGGTGCCGGCCAGGGCGAAGACCAGGGCGAGGTTGGAGAAGAGCCGGCCGATGCGGGTGATCATGATCGGACTCCGATACCGTCGAGGGGGAACCGGGACATCGATCATCGTTACCGCTCGGTAGTGGTGGCGGTACCTCCCAAACCCATCATTTCATCGGTGTTGGCCGATGTTTTACGGGGCGGAAACCCAGCTTGACAGGGTTTACCGCGGCGAAACCGCAACCGGCCGCCGGGCATCCCTCTCGGTCAGGGCGGGTCAGTTGCCGAGACCGTTCACCCAGTCGACGTAGTCCTCTTCCCGGCTACCCTGCCGGCCGCGCTGAGCGGGCGCGGGCGCGACCGGCGGCGGGGCGATCGGCTGCGGGTGCGGCAGCGGGGCGCTGATCGGGGTCGGCTCGGGGGTCAGCGGGGCGCGGGACGCCACCCGGGGGTGCTCGGCGGTGTCGATGCCGACCCGGGGACCAGGCTGACCGGTCGTGAAACCGTTGAACGAGCCGCTGTCGCCGGTCAGCGCGGCGGACGCGGAGGTGGCCGCCACGGGTGCTGCGGTGGCGTCTCGCCGCGTTCGCCAACCGCGCCGGAGGCCGGCGCCCACGCCGCCTTTCGCCGGCTCCTGCCCGGAGAAACGGGGCTCGCCGATCGGGTGAGCGGCCGTGTCGGCGGCCGGTGCGGGGACCGCGGGGGAGGGTGCCGACGCGCGCCCGGCGACCGGCGGCTGCGGCTGGCCCTGGCCGAACGGCGACCCGGTGCCGGAGGTGAACGGTGAGGCGGCCGTGCCCGCGGCGGCGAGATCCCGCAGCGGGTGCGGCCGGTCGTCCACCGCGACCGAGAACACCCCGGTGTCGGACGGCCGCAGCTGGTCCTCGGGCCGCTGGGCGGCGGCCGCCGCGGCTGCCGCGATGGCGGACTGGACCGGCACGTCGCGGCGGGGGAGGCTGGCGCGGCCGGAGGCGGGTTCCGGCTTGGCGTCGGTGGGGGAGTCGTCGGTGGGCGACTCCGGTTCCGCCGGGCGGGCCGGTTCGGGGGCGCTGCGGATGATGGCGGCCAGGACCGAGCCGAGCACGCCGGCGCCGGCCGCGGTCATCGCCGCCCAGTACGGGCTGAGCTCGAACCCGGCGGCCGTGCCGGGGCCGGCGATCAGGTAGGCGACGGTCAGCAGGGCCGGACCGGCCAGGCCGCTGAGCGCCACCGCGAGGGTGGGCAGTCCGCGGCCGCGGGCCACCCAGCCGAGGATCAGGCCGGTGAGCAGCGCGATCACGGGCATCGTGACGAAGGGCGTGTGCTCGGTGACGGCGGCCGGGAGGAGGGCGCCCTCGAGCACGCCGAGGCGGGCCGCCACCGGGGTCTTGTCGGGCAGCAGGGACGGCACGACCGAGATCAGCGCGACGGTCCAGACGATGAGGCTGAGGGTGGTGACGCTCCAGCGGGCCACCGCCTTCGCGGCGGCCGCGGCCGCCGCGAAGATGCCGACCGCGGCGGCGAGGGCGGCGCAGATGCCGATGACGAGGACCGCGTCCACGCCGGCTATCTGGGCGGCCCGGGCCGGCTGCATGGTCAGCGGCAGCACGGCGAGGGCGCCGACCCCGGCGGCCAGGCCCATGGCGAGGGCGCCCCCGGCGCCGACCGGGCGGGGCGACCAGCGGGGGCGCAGGCCGGTGGCGACGACGGCTCCGATGGCGGCGGCGGTCATGGTCATCCACGCGACCCAGGCGAGTTGTGCTGTCCACTGATCACGCTGAGTGATGCCTAGGGTCTGGTCGAGCTGCACCATGCCGAGCCCGTAAGCGATGCCGAGTTGGCCGGCGCCGACGACGGCGGTGGCCGTGGTGGTGGCGGCCAACAGCTTCAGCCAGCTCCGAAATGCCATGCTGCGCACGTTACGGAATGTTCCGCAGGATGCGCCAGTCCAGGGCTCGCTTCTTAAGGCAGCCTAAAGTCCCGTCCGCCAATGATTGACGAGTATCGATGTTCAAATGGTCACCCACGGTGATCTCGATGCAACGTACGGGCCACTTGCCAGAACAACAGTCCGGAGTGGACACTGTCGCGCACCGGACAACGAGTCCGTCGTGTCGTGCCAAACCTTGCCACCGTGGTCGCGGGACGAAACTCCCAGATAGTGGTTGGAACGAATATCGTGTCCGGTGACCGCTACCTCACGGATGGTTACGTGTGACGCATTCGTGCACGTCAGTGCCGATGGAGAGGTTGGTGCACAGGTTTCACCCGGACGGGCGGGTCCGTTCCGAAAGACCCCACGCTTCCCAAACGACCCGGCGTTCTGGTGAAATCGCCGCCGGGCCGGAAACGCGGGCGCCGGACGGGGCCGGACCGCGACCGCCGATTGGCCGGCTCCAACCGTGGTGCGGAGCGGTGACGACCGCGAAGGAGATGTCGTGAGCACGGGATCCTCGACCCTGGCTGCGCGACGTGGTGGCTTTCTCGGCCTGCGTAACGCCCGGCTCCGCGCGAAACTCGCCGGACTGCTCGTCATCCCGCTGACCGCGGTTCTCGCGCTCGGGACCGTACGGCTCATGGAGGTCGGCGAACGGGCGAACGACGCCGCACGGGTGGCCCAGCTCGCCGACCTGGGCAGCGGCCTCGCCAACGTGGCCCGGGCGCTGCACGACGAGCGGATGGCCGCCGTCGAGTACCTGTCCGGGCCGGACGCACCCGTGACCGGCTACCGCGAGGCAATCAAGGCGGTGGACTCGCAGACCCGGATCCTCCGGAACGACCGCGCCGAGATCACCGAGGTGCCGGCCCGGGTCGGTGACCGTCTCGACCGGATCGACGGCCACCTGAGCGGGCTGGCCGAACTACGAGCCGCGATCAGTGGGCGTACCGGGGTGGATCCGGCCGGCGCCAACCAGCGTTACGGCGAGGCCCTGGCCCTGCTGGCCGGCTACGAGTCGCTGCTCGGCCAGGTCGCGGAGCCGGGACCGGTCGCCGACGGGCTGCGCTCGCTCGCCGCCTTCACCGACCTGGAGACCGCCGTCGCCGAGCAGGCCGCGGTGGCGTACCTGGCACGCGCCTCCGGGGTCCTCGACGCCGACCGGCAGCGGGCGATCACCGCGGCCCAGGTGAACCGGGCCGAAGCGCTCGCCGAATTCCGCGAGATCGCCGGCCGAAAACAGATCGCCCTGGCCGAGTCGGCCCTCGGCGACGAGGCGGTGACCCGCGCCGACGAACTGTCCACCCGGCTGACCGGCCCCCAGGCCGCCGGCCTGGCCGAGGTCGGCGAGACCTTCGGCGACGTGACCGAGCTGCTGCGCGCCGCCGACCGGCAACTGGAGGAACAGGTCGTCGCGGTCGCCGAGGACGAGAGCGAGAGCACCGGCCGGCGGGCGACGATCGAGTTCGTCGTGGTGCTGCTGGTCGTGATCGCGGCCGTAGCCCTCGCCGTCTACCTGGGCCGCTCGCTCCTGCTGTCGGTCCGCCGCCTGCGGGAGGGCGCCCTCGCCGTCGCGCACCGGGACCTGCCGGAGGCGGTGACCCGGCTGCACGACGCCGAGAACCTCGGCGAGGGCGGCGTCGACCGGATCCTGACGCAGACCCGGGACCCCATCGAGATGCCCGAGCAGGACGAGTTCGGCCAGGTCGCCGAGGCGTTCAACATGGTGCACCGGGAGGCCGTACGGGTGGCCGCCGAACAAGCCGCGCTCCGCACCAGCGTCTCGACCATGTTCCTGAGCCTGGCCCGGCGCAGCCAGTCCCTGGTCGACCGGATGATCGGCGAACTCGACCAGATCGAGCGGATGGAGGAGGACCCGAAGCGGCTCGCCCGCCTCTTCGAACTGGACCACCTCGCCACCCGGATGCGCCGCAACGACGAGAACCTGCTGGTGCTGGCCGGCGCCGAGGTGGGGGCCCCGCGCCGAGAGGACGCGCTGCTGATCGACACGCTCCGGGCCGCCCAGTCCGAGGTCGAGCTCTACCACCGGATCGAGTTCGGCTCGATCGACACCGACGTGCTGGTCACCGCGGCCGCCGTCAACGACGTGGTACGCCTGATCGCCGAACTCCTCGACAACGCCACCCGATTCTCCCCGCCGAGCACCGTGGTGGTGGCGCACGGCTGCCGTGCCGGCGATCACGCCGTGATCCAGGTGGAGGACCGTGGCCTGGGCATCTCCGCCGATCAGCTGGAGCAGCTCAACCGGCGGCTCACCGAACCGTCCGAGGTGGACGTCGCCGCCTTCCGCCTGATGGGCTTCGCGGTGATCGGGCGCCTCGCGTCCCGGCACGGCATCCAGGTGGAACTGCGGCCCGGCCCCGAGGGCGGCACGGTCGCCGAGGTGACCCTGCCGGCCGACGTCGTGGTGCTGCCCGGCGTCCCGGCGGCCCCGCCGTCGCGGGCCGCGAGCTGGACCCGGCCGGGCCCGCCGCCGCAGCCGCCCGCCGGCATGCCACGCACCGTGGAGAGCCGGCCACCGATCCGGACCGCCGCGCCCGCCACCCCGGCCACGCCCCCGGCCCGGCCGGTGCCCGCCGCACCGTCCGATCCGGACTTCGAGCCGACCCCCGACCGGCCGCCGCTGCCGACCCGGGTGCCCCGGCCCGCCTCCGGCGAGCCGGCGGAGACACCCGCGGAGCTGCCGCTGGCGCCGGCCGGCACCACCGCCCCCGGTTGGGGCGCCGCGATGGCCGCGTTGCCGCCTCCCCCACCGGCCGGCCCGGCGGTCGCACCCACGGCCGATACGCCGGCTGGTTCGACGGTCGCACCCACGGCCGATACGCCGGCTGGTTCGACGGTCGCACCCACGGCCGATACGCCGGCTGGTTCGATGGCCGCACCCACGGCCGATACGCCGGCTGGTTCGATGGCCGCACCCACGGCCGATACGCCGACTGGTTCGACGGTCGCACCCAACGCTGATACGCCGGCGGATTCGGCGGTTGCCGCCGCGACGTCCGGGCCCGCGCCGATCCGGATGGAGGTCCAGCACAGCTGGTTCACCGGCGAGGCACCCGCGGTGAACCAGCACGGGATGCCGACGGCCGGCTACGCGCCACCGCCGACCGCGGTGCCGGTGAAGTCCGAGCCGGCCGAGGCGACCATGCCGAAGCCGCGCTCGTCGTCCGAGGACCGCTGGCGCACCGCGGCCGACGAGGGCTGGCAGCGGGCCCTGGAGGCGGCTGCCCCGAAGGACGCCGGCACCACCCGGTCCGGCCTTCCGAAGCGGGTGCCACAGGCGCAACTCGTACCCGGCGGGGTGCAGGAGATTCCGCGGGTGCAACATCGTCGCAGTCCCGATGAGGTCCGCGGCCTGCTTTCCGCGTATCACAGGGGAGTGCAACGAGGGCGGACGGACGGCGTTGCCGAAACCGCCGCCGCCGCAAAACAGGCTCCTAAGGAGAGGGAACAGTGACCAGGCCCCCCACCATGCAGGACATGGGCTGGCTGCTCAGCAACTTCGCCGACAGCGTCGCCGGCATCGCACACGTGGTGGCGGTCTCGGCGGACGGGATTCTGCTGGCCTCGTCCCGGGATCTGCCACCGGACCGGGCCGACCAGCTGGCCGCGATCACCTCCGGCGTCGTCAGCCTCACCGACGGCGCGTCGCGGATGTTCAGCGCCGGCGCGGTGCAACAGACCATCATCGAAATGGAGAGCGGCTATCTTTTCCTGATGTCCATCAGCGACGGTTCCTCGATGGCCGTTCTGGCGGCGCGCAACTGCGACGTCGGCCAGGTCGGTTACGAGATGGCCCTGCTGGTGGAACGCGTCGGCGCGGCTCTGTCGCCGGCGCCCCGCGAGGCCGTCAGCTACTAGCGCCGGGTCCGACCGACCCGGCGGAGACGAGGTGACCGCGACATGACACAGCCGCATGATCCCCGGGGCAACCTGGTGCGGCCGTACGCGGTCACCCGTGGCCGGACCGAACCGATCCGGGACATCCCGATCGAGGCGGTCCTGATCGCCAGTCCGGAGGCCGTGCAGGAGGCACGGTTCGCCGGACACGACAAGTACCGCATCGCCGTGCTGTGTGAGCCGAAAGCGCTGTCGCTCGCCGAACTCGCGGCGCTCACCCGGTTGCCGTTGGGGGTGACCCGGGTGCTCGTCGCCGACATGGTGGCCGACGGGCTGCTGCAGCTGCACAGTGCCGCTCCCAGGACGGGGTTCACGGAGCGGATGGACCTGCTGGGAAGGGTGTTGGGTGGACTTCGCAAGCTCTGAGCGGACGCGGCCGCATCCCGCCGAGATCACCTCCGCGAAGATCGTCGTCGCGGGCGGGTTCGGTGTGGGAAAGACGACCTTGGTCGGGGCGGTCTCCGAGATCGAGCCACTGACCACCGAGGCGGTGATGACCGTGGCCGGTGCCGGCATCGACGACGCGTCGAAGGTGCCGGGGAAGGAGAGCACCACGGTCGCGATGGACTTCGGCCGCATCACCATGGCCGACGACCTGATCCTCTACCTCTTCGGAACCCCGGGCCAGACGCGCTTCTGGTTCATGTGGGACGAGCTGATCCGGGGCGCTGTCGGCGCCGCGGTGCTGGTCGACACCCGCAGGCTCACCGACGCGTTCGCGCCGCTGGACTACTTCGAGAACCGGCATCTGCCGTACCTCGTGGCGGTCAACTGCTTCGACGGCGCGCCACGTTACGAGCTCGAGGAGGTGCGTGAGGCGCTCGCCATCCCGGCGCGGGTACCGCTGCTGATGTGCGACGCGCGGCATCGCGAATCGGTCAAGGCCGTGCTGATCGGGGTGGTCGAGCACGCGATGGCGACCCTGGTCGCCGAACACGAGCAGGCCACGCCGGTCGGCTGACCACGCCGGGCGCTCCGGGAGACGAGCGACCCGGACGACGACACCCCTGAGGATCAAAATCAGGATGTCGCATCTCGGTGGGTGGTGCGGACCGTCGCTCCCGCCGAGGGCGCGGGGCGACTCGCTGGCCGCTGGCGCGTCCAGAACGCTCCCCGCCCCGCGCGACGTGCGTGAGCGGTCACCCTCACCCCGAAACACCGGTACCGCGCACGGGTTTTCGAGAGTGACCACTCACGCACGCCGCCCGGGGTGGCCCGCGTTCTGGACGCGCCAGCGGCCAGCGGGACGCGCCGGGCCCTCGGCGGGAGCGACGGTCCGCACCACCCACCCCGCTACGACCTCGGGATTTTGATCCTCTGTCAGACGGGGAGCCGGTAGCCGCGCTTGACCACCGTCTGAATCACGCCGGGAAGGGCGAGGCCGACGCGAAGGCGGGCGACGGCCATCTCGACCGCGTGCTCGTCGGCGCCGCGAGGGAGCGCCTGGAGGAGGGCGGCGCGGGAGAGGACGCGACCGGGGGAGTTCGCCAGGGCGCGCAGCACCGCCATCGGGGCGGGAGCGAGCTGGCGCAGCTCGCCGTCGACGATCGCGGCGTGGCCGCGCAGGGTGAGCGAGTGGCCGGCGACCTGCAGGGTGACGGCGCGTTTGGGCAGTTCGTCGACGATGGTGCGGACCAGCGAGTTGAGCCGGGCGCGCCCGGGAGTGGCCACCGGGATGCCGTGCCGGCGCAGCGGGGCCGAGGTGACCGGACCCACACAGGCGGCCAGCACGTCGTCGCGGAGGGCGTCGAGCAGGGCGTCCGCGCCGGTGCCGGCGGCGCGCAGCACGGCCTGGACGGCAGCGGCCGAGGTGAACGTCACGGCGTCGACCAGGCGGGCGATGATCAGGTCGACCAGGCGGTGCAGCGGCGCCGGGTCGGTGGGCGGGGCCCAGCGATAGACCGGCAGCTCGATGACGCGTGCGCCGGCCGACACCAGGGCCTCGGTGTACTCCGGCTGGCTTTCGCCGTGCAGCTGCATCGCCACGGTCCGGCCCTCGATGCCACGGGCGACCAGGTGCTCGACGACCTCCTCGTAGCCCTCGCCCTCCGGCGACCAGTCGTCGTGCAGGCCGGCGGAGCGGACCGCGGCCTTCGCCTTCGGGCCGCGGGCGACCAGGTAGGCGGTGGTCAGCACGGCGTGCAGTGGCTCGGCCAGGCCCCAGCCCTCGGCGGCCTCCAGCCAGCCGCGCATGCCGATGCCGGTGTTGACCAGCACGACGTCGGGCGGGGTGTCCAGGCAGGCGCGGGTGGCGGCGCGCAGCTCGGCGTCGTCGGAGATCGGGACGATGCGCAGCGCGGGCGCCACCACGACGCGGGCGCCACGCGCCTCCAGCAGGGTGGACAGCTCGTCCTGGCGGCGGTCGGCGGTCACGCCGACGGTGTAGCCGGACAGTGCCGCGGCCGGCTCCGCCAGTGCGGCAGCCGTCAGTGCCGCCCGCCGGGCGCCCGGGGTGCGGTCGGTCATCCGATCCCCGGGCCGAGAAGTCGCGGCGTGGCCGAACGGTCCACCGAAGGGCACGCTCGAAGCCCGCCGTCCTCGGCGTAGACCCGCTCCCATGTCACGCCTGCGGTCCTCGCCATGCCTCCGTCCGGGGCACGCCGCGACTCCTCCTCGCCGATCCGGGCAACCGGTCCGGCGAACACCGTCAGGTCCGTCCTCAACCCTGACAGTGGTCTCTCCATGGTGCGCCCGCGAGCGCGGCTTCGGCCACTGCCGGGCCGCGTCGTCGGAACCTGCGCGCCATTGGCCATGAGGGGAAGCGTGCCGGGGGGGAATTTCGGTGAAGCGTCCCGTTTGTTTCAGGCCTGCTAAGTCGGCCGTGCGGTCGGACACACCACCCGCTTCGGGTGTGTCCGCGGCGCGGAGTATGCTAGCCATGCTTGGGGTTCCACAGGGCTGAGTGTCTGCAACCAGGATGCTCGCCGGTTGGTTGGTGCCCTGAACACCGCCTGTTTTGACCGCTCGCCGCGTAGCCGGGTATTGTTGCCTGCTGTTGTGCGACTGTTGCGAGTGGTCCCTGTGTGGGGTCGCTTGACGCATCTGTCCGATGCGACCAGCGCGCGCCCCCAGACCGACGACGAGACAAGGTAATTCTGTGCGTACGTACAGCCCGAAGCCGGGTGAGATCGAGCGTCAGTGGCACATTATCGACGCTTCTGACGTCGTTCTGGGCCGCCTGGCTACCCACACCGCGACCCTTCTGCGTGGTAAGCACAAGCCGACGTTCGCCCCGCATGTCGACACCGGCGACTTCGTGGTGATCATCAACGCTGGCAAGGTGGCGCTGACCGGTAACAAGCGCCAGACCAAGGTCGCCTACCGCCACTCGGGTTACCCCGGTGGTCTGAAGCAGGTCGGCTACGAAGAGCTCCTGGCCAAGCGCCCGGAGAAGGCGATCGAGCTGGCCGTCAAGGGCATGCTCCCGCACAACAAGCTCGCGCGGCAGATCATCAAGAAGCTGAAGGTTTACCCGGGCGCCGAGCACCCGCACGCCGCTCAGCAGCCGCAGCCGTTCGAAATCAAGCAGATCGCGCAGTGAGCGCGGGAGAAGGCAGCAGCATGTCCGACATCATCGAGCCCGAGGTCGTCGAGACCGTCGAGGAGCCCGCTGAGACGGTCGTCGTCGTCGAGACGCCCGCGCCGGCCTCGGTCCGCGCCCCGCGTCCCGGTGACCGTCCGGTCCAGACCGTCGGCCGCCGCAAGGAGGCCATCGTCCGGGTGCGTCTCGTCCCCGGCACCGGCAAGATCACCTGCAACGGCCGTGACCTGGAGAACTACTTCCCCAGCAAGGTCAACCAGCAGCTCATCCGCGAGCCGCTCGTCACCGCCGAGCGCGCCGAGCAGTTCGACGTGATCGCCAACCTGCGTGGCGGCGGCATCACCGGCCAGGCCGGTGCGCTGCGACTCGCCATCGCACGTGCGCTCATCACCGTCGAGCCCGACGACCGCCCCGCCCTGAAGAAGGCCGGCTTCCTGACCCGTGACGCCCGGGTCAAGGAAAGCAAGAAGTACGGTCTCAAGAAGGCCCGTAAGGCTCCGCAGTACTCGAAGCGCTGATTTCACTGCGCCACGTCTGATGCGACGGCCGAGTGTGTCCCCCATTCGGGGATGTGCTCGGCCGTCGATGTTTCTTCTACCTCCCCTCTCTCCCCAACTAGCCGTTCCGGTACTCCTGACCAGCCGATCGCTGATGCAGGCTTGAGGCCACGTTTACCGGCGAAAGGAAGCCGCCATGGGGCGACTCTTCGGCACCGACGGCGTTCGCGGTCTCGCGAACGGCGATCTGCTCACCCCCGAACTGGCCCTCTCGGTCGCGGTCGCGGCCGCCCGGGTACTGGTCGAGACCGACAGCAGCCACCGGCCGCTCGCCATCGTGGGGCGCGACCCCCGGGCCAGCGGCGAGATGCTGGAAGCCGCTGTCGTCGCGGGGCTGACGAGTGCCGGGGCCAACGTGGTACGGGTCGGCGTGCTGCCCACGCCGGCGGTCGCGTACCTCGTCGGGCAGACCAACGCCGACCTCGGTGTGATGCTGTCGGCATCGCACAACCCCATGCCGGACAACGGCATCAAACTGTTCGCGGCCGGCGGCACCAAGCTTCCCGACGAGCTCGAGGAGCGCATCGAGAAGGCGATCGAGGACGGGCACGGGCTGGTCGGCCGTCCCACCGGCGCGGGAATCGGCCGCGTCCACGACCTGCTCGACGGGGCCGAGCACTACATCAAACACCTGGTCGAGTCGATCCCGCACCGGCTCGACGGGATCAAAGTGGTGGTCGACTGCGCCAACGGGGCGGCCAGTGAAGCCGGGCCGGTGGCGTACCGGGAGGCGGGGGCCGAGGTCATCGCCATCCACGCCGAGCCGGACGGGCTCAACATCAACGAGGAGTGCGGCTCCACCCACCTCGACAAGGTCATCGAGGCCGTGCTGCGCGAAGGCGCCGACCTCGGCCTGGCACACGACGGCGACGCCGACCGCTGCCTGGCCGTCACCGCGGCCGGCGAAGTCGTCGACGGCGACCAGATCATGGCCATCCTGGCGCTGGCCATGCGCGACAACGGCACCCTCACCGACGACACCCTGGTCGCCACCGTCATGAGCAACCTCGGGCTGCGGATCGCGATGAAGCAGGCCGGGATCAAGCTGCTGGAGACCAAGGTCGGCGACCGGTACGTGCTGGAGGAACTCCAGAACGGCGGCCTCGCCCTCGGCGGCGAACAGTCCGGCCACATCGTGATGCCGGCCTTCGCCACCACCGGCGACGGCGTGCTCACCGGGCTGCACCTGATGGCGCAGATCGCGGCCAGCGGCAAGTCGCTGGCCGACCTGGCCGCGGTCCTGCACAAGCTGCCGCAGGTCCTGATCAACGTGCGGGTCGGAGACCGGGACGCCGGCGCCGCCGCCCCGACCGTGCAGGCCGCGGTGGCCCTCGCCGAGAACGAGCTGGGCGAGACCGGCCGGGTGCTGCTGCGACCCTCCGGCACCGAGCCGCTCGTACGGGTCATGGTGGAGGCCGCCACCGAGGAGACCGCCCGGACCGTGGCCGAGCGGATCGCCGACGAGGTGCGGGCAGCCAGCCCCGCCTAGGCTTCCGCCGCGTGATCCGCGCTAGGCCTTGAGCCGTCGCACCGCCTCGTCGATGACCTCGAGGCGTTTGCAGAAGGCGAAACGGATGAGGTGCCGACCCGCTTCCTGATGGTCGTAGAAGACCTGGGTCGGCACCGCCACCACCCCGCTGCGACCGGGCAGCGCGCGGCAGAACTCGATGCCGTCCGTCCCACCCAGCGGCCGGATGTCGGCGGTCACGAAATAGGTGCCCTCGGACGGCAGGACGGTCAGGCCCGCCTCGGTCAGCCCGGCCACCAGGCGGTCCCGGCGGTCTCGCAAACCGGCCGTGAAACCGGCGAAGTAGGAGTCCGGCAGGTTCAGCGCCACGGCCACCGCCGGCTGCAGCGGCGCGCCGTTGACGAACGTCAGGAACTGCTTGACCCGCAGGATCGCGGAGACCAGGCGGGCCGGGCCGGTGGCCCAGCCGATCTTCCACCCGGTGCAGGAGAAGGTCTTGCCCGCCGACGAGATCCGCAGGGTGCGCTCCGGCATGCCCGGCAGCGTGGCGAGCGGGACGTGCGGCGCAGCCGCGTCCGGGAAGACCAGATGCTCGTAGACCTCATCGGTGACCGCGAACACGTCGTGCTCCCGGCACAGGCCGGCGATCAACTCCAACTCGGCCGGGGTGAACACCTTGCCGGTCGGGTTGTGCGGCGAGTTGAGCAGCACCAGACGGGTCCGCGGGCCGAACGCCTTCCGCAGCTCCTCCGGATCGAACTCGAACCGGCCGGCGGCGCCGGGGCGCAGCGTCACCGGACGGCGGACCGCCCCGGCGAGGGTGATCGAAGCGGCGTACGAGTCGTAGTACGGCTCGAAGCACACCACCTCGTCGCCCGGCTCACAAAGCGCCAGGATCGACGCGGCGATCGCCTCGGTGGCGCCCGCCGTGACGGCGACCTCGCCGTCCGGGTCCCGGCTCAGGCCCCAGAACCGCTGCTCGTGGGCGGCGATCGCGGACCGCAGCACCGGGATGCCGGGCAGTGGAGGGTACTGATTGGCACCACCGGCCAGCGCCTCGGCGGCCGCGGCCAGCATCTCGGCGGGACCGTCGGTGTCCGGGAAGCCCTGTCCCAGGTTGACCGCGCCGGTCCGGGCGGCCAGCGCCGACATCTCGGTGAAGATCGTGGTGCCGAACGGGCGCATCCGCTCGACCAGCGGCTCCCGGATCAATTGACCACCAGCTTGTAGCAGCTCGCGGTGGCCAGGCCGCCCTCGGCGTTCTGCTTCACGATCTCCTCGCCGTCCACACTGGCCCGGCAACTGATCTTCCCGGCGCCGGTGCCGGTGCGCACGGCGACCACGGAGACCAGCGAGGTGCCCTTCATCGAGGTGGTGATCTTCCACGGCAACTTGGCGTTCGCCACCCGCTTCGGGGCCGTACCGAGCTGCTCGACGTAGATGATCTCGGCCGGGCCGTCCCCGGTCACCTCGTAGGTGACCTCGATCTCCTTGCCCTCGCCGATGCCCGGAAGCTCGGTCGGGAGATCGGTGGGCAGGCCGGGCAGCTCCGGGAAATCGGTCGGCAGGCCGGGGAACTCGGGCGCCTCGCTGGGCAGGCTCGGCAGCGTCGGCTCGAGAATCGGCTCGGCCAGTTCCTCGGCCTTGTCGGCGGCGCGCTGCACCAGGATCACCGCGGTGGTCACCACGCCGCCGCAGAGCAGCAGGGTGACGGCCAGGATGAGGGCGATCAGCGGGGCGTTGCTCCGCTTGGGCGGAGGTGGGCCCGGCTGGGGGTAACCGGCCGGCGGGTAGCCGGCGGGTGGATAGCCGCTCGTCGGGTCCGGCGGCGGGTAGGCGCCGTAGTCCGGGGGATAGCCGGGCGGCGCGAAGTTGACCGGTGGGAACTCCGACGTCGGTGGGTTGTCGTCCGGCCGCGGCGGCTGGGCGTGCCCGGGAATGAACTGAGGCGGTCGTGGCGGTTGTCGGGGCTCGCTCGGATCGCTCAACTTTCCTCCCGGTAGGGGCACCGCTCCCGACGGTACGCCAGTGCCGCACGTCCGGATCACTCACCCGTACGGGCACCGATTACCGCCAAAGAGCTCCGATCACATCGGATGCTCATAACGGCGGGTACCGAGCATGACGTTTGAGCGAACGTCGGCTACGCTGCCTCCTCATGTGTGGGATCGTGGGTTATGTAGGAAACCGTCCGGCGCTCAGCATCGTCATCGACGGTCTCCGGCGTCTCGAGTACCGCGGATACGACTCCGCCGGCGTCGCCATCATCGACAGTGAGCTGATCAGCACCGAGAAGAAGGCGGGCAAGCTCGCCAACCTGGAGAAGGCGCTCGCCGAGCGAGGCGGTGACGGGATCGCGGTCGGCACCACCGGCATCGGGCACACCCGCTGGGCCACCCACGGCGGTCCCACCGACCGCAACGCCCACCCGCATCTCTCCGCAGACGGCCGGGTCGCCGTCATCCACAACGGCATCATCGAGAACTTCGCCCGCCTGCGTGCCGAGCTGGAGGCGACCGGCGTCGAGTTCCGTAGCGACACCGACACCGAATGCGCCGCCCACCTGCTCGCCGCCGAGATGCGCGCGCTGCGTGAAGCCGGTGGTGAGGTCGGCCCGGCCCTGCTCGCCGAGGGTATGCGCCGCGCCGTCCGGCGTCTGGAGGGGGCCTTCACCCTGCTCGCCATCGACGTCGAGGTGCCCGACGCGGTCGTCGCCGCACGGCGCAACTCGCCGCTCGTGGTCGGCCGTGGAGAGGGGGAGAACTTCCTGGCCAGCGACGTCTCCGCCTTCATCGAGCACACCCGCGAAGCGGTCGAGCTGGGTCAGGACCAGGTCGTCCTGATCACCCCGGACGGCATCGAGATCACCGGTTTCGACGGGGCGCCGGCCCTGGGCACCGAGTTCCACATCGACTGGGACGCCTCGGCCGCGGAGAAGGGCGGCTACGACTACTTCATGCTCAAGGAGATCGCCGAGCAGCCGCAGGCGATCGCCGAAACCCTGCTCGGCCGTCTCTCCGAGCGTGGCGAGATCATTCTCGACGAGGTCCGTCTCACCGACCAGGACCTGCGGGACGTGGACAAGGTCTTCATCGTGGCCTGCGGCACCGCCTACCACGCCGGAATGGTCGCGAAGTACGCCATCGAGCACTGGGTGCGCATCCCCTGCGAGGTGGAGCTGGCCAGCGAGTTCCGTTACCGGGACCCGATCCTGGACCGGTCCACACTGGTGATCGCGATCAGCCAGTCCGGCGAGACCATGGACACCCTGATGGCGATCCGGCACGCCAAGGACCAGAAGGCCCGGGTCCTCGCCATCTGCAACACCAACGGATCCACCATCCCGCGTGAGTCGGACGCCGTCCTGTACACCCACGGCGGCCCGGAGATCGCGGTGGCCTCCACCAAGGCCTTCCTCACCATGCTGGTCGCCTGTTATCTGATCGGCCTGCACCTGGCCCAGATCCGCGGAGTGATGTACGCCGACGAGGTCGCCGCCGTGGTGTCGCGACTGCGCCAGACCCCGGACAGCCTGCGTGAGCTGCTCGGCCGGATGGAGGAGGTGCGGGCCCTGGGCCGGGATCTCAAGACGGCGTCGACGATGCTCTTCATCGGCCGGCACGTCGGCTTCCCGGTGGCACTGGAGGGCGCGCTCAAGCTCAAGGAACTCGCCTACATCCACGCCGAGGGCTTCGCCGCCGGTGAGCTCAAGCACGGCCCGATCGCGCTGATCGACGAGGGCACCCCGGTGGTGTGCGTGGTGCCGTCGCCGGCCGGCCGCGGTGTGATGCGCGACAAGGTCGTCTCGAACATCCAGGAGGTGCGGGCCCGTGGCGCCCGGACCATCGTGATCGCCGAGGAGGGTGACGAGGACGTCCGTCAGTTCGCCGATCACCTGATCCCGGTGCCGCACACCCCGACCCTGCTCGCCCCGCTGATGACCACGGTGCCGCTGCAGATCCTCGCGTGCGAGATCGCCTCGGCCCGCGGTTACGACGTGGACCAGCCGCGCAACCTGGCCAAGTCGGTCACCGTCGAGTAGCACCGCGCTCACGGCCTCTCTCCCAGGGTGAGCCGGGCCAGCGCGTCCAGAGCGGGCCGGCCCGGCTCCCAGTAACCCAGGTGGCCGGCGTCGAACTGGCTCGCGAAGACCCGGCCACCGAAGCCGGCGTCCGACGGGCTCCGGCCGAACCACAGGTCGTGCGACCGGCCCGGCAGGCCGAGATCCGGGACGAGCAGCTCACGCGGGGACACTGCGGCGTACTGGATCACGTCGGTGCGCGACGTCGTGGACCAGATCTGATCGGCGGGCACCCGCAGCTCGGCGGCAGAGTCCACACCGACGCCAGGGGAGCCGACGAAGACCAGCCGATCGGCGGCCAGCCCTTCGGAGACCGCCGCGCGGCCCACCACGAGTGAGCCGTAACTGTGCCCCAGCAGAGTCTGATGCGCGGCCGGGCCGTCGTGGGTGACCCGCAGGCTCTCCTGGAACCGGCGCAGGCCCGCCGAACCGTCGACGGCCTGCCGGGCCGAATGCGCCTCGTGCAGGAAGTCCGGCGCGTCGTAGCCCAGCCACAGCACGGCGCTCGTCGTGCGCGCCGGGTCGATCTCCCCGGCGCGCACCGCGACCCGCTCGGCACGGGTCAGCTCGCCACTGAGCGAACTCAGGTCCGACGTCATGCCGGGCACGTGGGTGAGGATGTGTGACGCCCGGTCCGGGTCGCCGAGTGCCACCACCGCCCGGCCGTCGCCGTCCAACCCGAGATCGACCAGGTAGGCGCGGGGGCCGGAGTCGTCGGCCAACCGGGCCCGCAGCCGGTCGAGGCCCTCCCCGTGCCGGCCGTCGAGCAGAAGCCGGTTGGCGATGTCCCGGTCGGCGACCGGGATCCCGTCGGCGCCGGCGAACGCGGCCGGGTCGGTGACCAGCAACCAGTTTCGTTCGGCCGGGGTCCAGCCGGCCCACCAGCGTGCCACCTCCTCCGGGGTGGCGGTGCAGGCCGGGAACGACGTGGCGACCGGGGTGGGCGGCACATCGGCCGGCCCGTCCAGCCGGGACGCGGCGGCCGCGTCGGCGCCCGCCGCCATCTCCAGCGCGGTGGCCAGCTCGGCGGCCACCGACCGGGCCACCTCCTGCTCGGCCGGGCGGCCCCGCACCACACCGGAATCGTCGACGACCAGACCGGCCCGCCGGGCTCGGGCGAGCGCCCGGTCGAGCAGCGCGCGAGCCCGGCCGAGGGTCGCCGCGAACTCGCTCAGCGCCTGGTCGGCCCGCCAGCAGAGCACCCGGAACAGGGTGAGACGGCGGCGCAGGCCGTCGAGCCGGCTGACGGCGGCGTCGGCGGCTGCGCCCGACCAGGACGCCCGGAGTCTCGCCGGGAGCAGGCCCAGCTCGGCACCGAGAACCCCGGCCAGGGCTGCCCACCGCCGCCAGGCGAGCGCGGTGGCCGACCAGCGGGACGGGTCGGTGTTGCGCAGCCGGGCATAGGTGACCGCGAGCTCGCTCATCGCGCCGCCCACGGCGCGCCGGCCGGCCCGCTCACGGTGGCGCTCATCTGGTCTGCCGGAATCGTCCGGCGGCGCGGTGGTCGGCATCCTCGTAGGCGGCGGCGGCCGCCCGGATCCGCCCGGCTGTGCCGGACACCTCCTCGCCGAGCTGCCGGAGCAGACTCCCGGCGGCGTCGGCCGCCTGGACCGCGGCGGTGGTGGTGGCCCAGCGCGGAGCCGGATCCGGCGCGGGAACGGCACCGCCCGCACCGGTCACCCGGGTGGCCACCTCGTGCACCGCGGTGGCGGCACGACGCAGGCCCTCGGCGTCGACCTCGAGATCGGGATTCATCAGGCAACCTCCAAGCGGGACAGCGGGATGCGCCGACGTTAGAGGCCCACGGAGATCACCGGGCCCGCCTGTGGACAACCCGTCCACAGGCCTTGCGGCCGCGCTGAGCTTCCGGTAAAGAGCCCAGGGGCTGGGCTGACCTGGGAAAGCCGCCCGCGGCACCGCTAGGGTGACCGTTGTGATCGTGTCTGTCGGCATCGACGTCGTCCTGGTGGAGCGCTTCGCCCGCGCGCTGGAGCGGACCCCGCTGCTCGGGGACCGGCTCTTCACCGAACCGGAGCGGCTGACCTCGTCCGGGAACCCACGGTCCGCCGAGTCGCTGGCCGCCCGCTTCGCGGCCAAGGAGGCCGTCGCCAAGGCACTCGGAGCGCCGGTCGGACTGCGGTGGCACGACTGCGAGATCGTCACCGACCCGGACGGGCGGCCGTGGTTGACCGTTTCCGGTACGGTCGCCGCCGCAGCGACCGAGCGGGGCATCGCCCGATGGCACCTGTCGCTGTCACACGACGGCGGCATCGCGTCCGCGATGGTGGTGGCCGAAGCCGCGGCTTGATCAGGAGGACACATGCGTCAGGCATGGCGGGTGACCGATGTGCGGGCGGCCGAGAAGACACTGATGGCGACACTGCCCGAGGGCACGCTGATGCAGCGGGCCGCGGCGGGCCTGGCACGGCGCTGCGCCCTGCTGCTGGAGGAGAGCGGTGGGGTCTACGGCTCCCGGGTGCTGCTGCTGGTCGGCAGCGGCGACAACGGCGGCGACACCCTCTACGCCGGCGCCGCCCTGGCCCGGCGGGGCGCCCAGGTCCGGGCGCTGCTGCTCACCCCGGAGCGGGTGCATCTGGCCGGACTGGCCGCGCTGCGCCAAGCCGGCGGCTTCACCACCCGTGACCTGCCCACCCGTGCCGACCTCATCCTCGACGGCATCGTCGGGATCGGGGCGAGCGGAGGCCTGCGGCCCGAGGCCACGGCGATCGTGCGCCGGCTCGGAGCACTTCGCGGGCGTACGGGCGACCGGGCGCTGGTGGTGGCCGTGGACGTGCCGAGCGGAGTGACCGTGGACACCGGCGACGTGCCCGGCGAGTCGGTGACCGCCGACGTCACGGTCACCTTCGGATGCCTCAAACCGGCCCACGTGCTCGGTCCGGCCACCACCCGCTGCGGCCACGTGGATCTCGTCGACATCGGCCTCGGCCCGGTCCTGCACGCCGACCCGGCGGTCCGGGTTCCGCAAGCCGCCGACATCGCCGCCTGGTGGCCACGATCCGGCGCGACCTCCGACAAGTACACGCGTGGGGTGGTGGGCCTGGCCACCGGTTCGGACCGCTATCCGGGCGCCGCCCTGCTCTCCACCGCCGGCGCGCTGGCCGGCCCGGCCGGAATGGTGCGGTACGCGGGATCCGCCCGGCACGACGTGGTTCGCGCGTACCCGTCGGTGATCGCGGTGCGCCGGGTGGCCGAGGCGGGCCGGGTGCAGGCGTGGGTCTGTGGTTCGGGGCTGGGCACCGGTCACGACGCGCGTACCGAGCTGCGCAGTGTCCTGGCCACCCCGCTGCCGGTGCTGCTCGACGCGGACGCGATCAGCCTGCTGGTCGGCGGTGAGCACGCGGAGGACCTGCGCCGGGACGCGCCACTGGTGATCACCCCGCATGACGGCGAGTTCAAGCGGCTGGCCGGGGAGGCGCCCGGTGCGGACCGGGCCGGCGCGGCCGCCCGGCTGGCCGCGTGGACCAACGCGGTGGTGCTGCTCAAGGGTGACCGGACGATCGTCGCCACCCCGGCGGGGGAGATCTGGGCCAATCCCACCGGTTCGCCGGCGCTGGCCACCGCGGGCACCGGGGACGTGCTGGCCGGGTTGCTCGGTTCGCTGCTCGCGGCCGGTGTGCCGACGGTGCGGGCGGCGGTGGCGGCCGCCTACGTGCACGGCCTCGCCGGGCGACGGGCCGCCGCTGAGGGGCCGGTCACCTCGGCGGACGTGGCAGCCGCCCTCCGGCCGGTGCTGGCGGACCTGCTGGGTTGAGGGAGGTGTAACGCGCGGACGCTTCCGTGAAGGCCCTCGCCGAGGCGTGCCCGACGGTGTCGGGGAGGCGGACGCGGAGATGTCCACGATGGGGTCTCGAAGGCGAGGACCGGCCGCGCCGGTGATCCGGTGGACCGGTCCCGGGCCGGGCGGGAGACCCGGTGCCGATCATCTCGTGGGCTGAGCGGAAGGAAATGTCATACGCCTCAGTAGGGTGGATGGCATGTGGCAGGCCGAAGTCCGCGTCGATCTGGACGCGATCCGGGACAACGTCGCTTCGCTGCGCGCCCGCACCTCCGCCGAGGTGCTGGTCGCGGTCAAGGCGGACGGCTACGGGCACGGCATGGTCCCGGCCGCCCGGGCCGCACTCGCCGGCGGCGCCACCTGGCTGGGTGTCGCCACGCTCGGCGAGGCGCTGGCGCTGCGCCGTGCGGGGGTCGCGGCGCCCGTCCTGGCCTGGCTGCTCACCCCTGGGCTCGACCTGCACGAGGGGGTGGCGGCCGGGGTCGACCTGAGCGCCGCGACCACGGCCATGCTCGACGAGCTGGTGGTGGCCGCCCGCCGGGCCGGCCGCCCGGCCCACGTGCACCTCAAGCTCGACACCGGGCTGGCCCGGGGCGGCGCGGTGCCCGGCGAGTGGCCGGCGCTGTTCGAGGCGGCCGCCAAGGCACAGGCCGGCGGCGACATCGAGGTGGCCGGCGTGTGGAGCCATCTCGCCTGCGCGGACGAGCCCGGCCACGAGTCGGTCGACCGGCAGCTCGCCGCCTTCCACGAGGGTCTGGCCCTGGCCGCGACGGTCGGGATCAGCCCGCGTTACCGGCACATCGCCAATTCGGCGGGCCTGCTCACCCGGCCGGACGCGCACTTCGACCTGGTGCGGGTGGGCATCGCGGCATATGGGTTGTCACCCCTCCCCGGAGAGACGTATGGTCTGCGCCCGGCCATGACGGCCCGCGCCCGGGTGATGCTGACCAAGCGGGTCCCGGCCGGTCAGGGCGTGTCGTACGGGTTGACCTACACGACGTCCCGGGAGACCACCCTTGCCGTGGTGCCGCTGGGTTACGGCGACGGGGTGCCCCGGCACGCTTCCAGCAGCGGCCCGGTGCGGGTGGGTGGCGTCACGGCGCCGATCGCCGGGCGGGTGTGCATGGACCAGCTGGTGGTGGACGTGGGTGACGAGCCGGTGGTGGCCGGTGACGTGGCGGTGCTGTTCGGGCCGGGCGACGACGGCGAGCCGACCGCCGACGACTGGGCCGCCGCGACCGGCACGATCAACTACGAGATCGTCACCCGGTTCGGCAGCAGCCGGATCCCACGGCATTACGACGGGGAGGTCACCTGGTGAAGCGGTCCCGGGCCGCCAAGCGGGCGGGCATTTTCGGAGCCGCGGTCGGTGTGGCCGCGGCCGGTCTGGCGACGGCGTTCGCCGTGGAGCGGGCGCTGGTGCGGCGTTCGGTCAACGCGCCCGGCGACCCCTATGTGGATGAGCCGTTCGGCGACCAGCCCTGCGACCGGTCACTGACGGTGACCGCAGCCGACGGCACCGACCTGCACGTGGAGATCATCGAGCCGGAGGGCGCGAGTTCCGAGCCGACGATCGTCTTCGTCCACGGGTTCGCGCTGGACATGGGCACCTTCTACTTCCAGCGCAAGGAGCTGGCCGGGCGCGGCACCCACCGGTTGGTCTTCTACGACCAGCCCGGTCACGGCCGGTCCAGCAAGCTCAAATCGGGGACGTATGATCTGGCAGCCCTCGGCCGCTCACTGGCCGCCGTGCTGGAGGAGACCGTGCCGGAGGGCCGGATAATCCTGGTCGGCCATTCGATGGGCGGGATGACCATCATGGCGTTCGCCGAGCAGTTCCCGGCCTGGTTCGGCAACCGGGTCACCGGTGTGGTGCTGATCTCCACCTCGGCCGGGCTGTTCGACAAGGCGAAGCTCGGCATCACCAACATGGTGGCCCGGGTCAGCGCCCCGTTCTTCCCGCTGTGGGACAAGGCGGCCCAGCTCGGTGGCGGCACCATCGACCGGGCCCGGGTGGCCTCCTCCGATCTGGCGTGGCTGCTCACCCGGCGGTACGGCTTCGGTGAGTCGAGGCCCAGCCCGTCGCTCGTCACCTTCGTCGAGAGCATGAATTCGAAGACGTCGGCGGAGACGCTCACCAAGTACCTGCAGACGCTCTACACGCACAATCGCATCCCGGCGCTGTCCGCGCTGCGCGGCGTCCCGGTGCTGGTGGTGGTCGGCGACCGGGACTATCTGACTCCGGTCACCCACTCGGAGCAGATCATCGAGAACCTGCCGGAGGCCGAGCTGTTGAAGATCGAGCACAGCGGCCATGTGGTGATGCTGGAGAAGGCCGATCAGGTCAACGCCGCGCTGATCCCTTTCCTGGAGAAACTCACGTGAAGCTGAAGACGGTCGACGACACCCGGGAGTTCGGGCGGCGGCTGGCCGGCGTGCTGCGGCCCGGTGACCTGGTGCTGCTCACCGGACCGCTGGGCGCCGGCAAGACGGCCCTGGCCCAGGGGATCGGCGCCGGTCTGGGCGTGGAGGGGCCGATCACCTCACCCACGTTCGTGATCGCCCGGGTGTATCGCGGCCCGGTGCCGCTGGTGCACGCCGACGCCTATCGGCTGGGCGACCGGCCGGACCCTCGCGCCGAGATCGACGACCTCGACCTGGACGCCTCGGCCGACGACGCGGTGACCGTCGTCGAGTGGGGTGTCGGCCTCGTGGAACAGCTCAACGACGAATACCTGCAGGTCCGCCTGGACCGGCTGGATGACGACACCCGCATCGTCGAGTTGTCGCCGCACGGCGGCGACTGGGCACACCGACTGGAGAGCCTGTGAACCTGACCGAGCTGCTGCCCGCCGAGTGGCGTGCCGAGCTGACCCCCCACCTCGACGCCGCCGCGACCGTCGCTCTGGGCGAGTGGGTGGCGGAGGAGTATGCGACGCAGACTGTCTACCCACCGGTGGAGGACCTGTTCGCGGCGTACCGGCTGTGTTCCCCGGAGCAGACCCGGGTGCTGATCCTGGGGCAGGACCCGTACCACGGTCCGGGCCAGGCGCACGGTCTCAGCTTCAGCGTGCGCGACGGGGTTCGCCGGCCGCCGTCACTGAGCAACATCTTCAAGGAGCTCAACGAGGACCTGAACGTGCCGAAGCCCGCGGGTGGAGATCTGACCGGGTGGGCGCGGCAGGGGGTGCTGCTGCTCAACGCGGTTCTGACGGTCCGGGCGGGCAAGGCCGGATCGCACGGCAACAAGGGCTGGGAGGCGTTCACCGACGCCACCATCAAGGCTCTCAACGAGCGTGACGAGCGGATCGTCTTCATGCTCTGGGGCAGTTACGCGAAGAAGAAGGCGGCGCTGGTCACCAATCCGGCGCACGCGATCCTGGAGGCCGGGCACCCGAGCCCGCTGAACCGGGTCGGTTTCCTGGGCAGCCGTCCGTTCAGCGCGGCCAACAAGGCTCTCGCCGACGGTGGGCGGCCGGTCATCGACTGGGACCCGCGGGCCACCGTCTAGGGTCACCCTGTGCTGGTACTGGCTCTGGACACCGCAACCCCCGCCTCGACGGCCGCCCTCGTCGAGGTGACCGTGGACGGTCTGACCGGGGTGGCGGAGCGGCGCACCGTCGATCCGCGCGCCCACGGGGAGAAACTGGCCCCGGAGATCGCCGCCGTTCTCGCCGACGCCGGGGTGCGGCCCCGGGATCTCACGGCGATCGTGGCCGGGGTCGGGCCGGGCCCGTTCACCGGCCTGCGGGTCGGGCTGGCCACCGCGGCGAGCATGGGGCAGGCGCTGGGCATCCCGACGTACGGGGTGTGTTCGCTGGACGCCCTGGGCCGTGCCGCGGGGCCGGGCCGGGTGCTGGTCGCCACCGACGCGCGCCGCCGCGAGGTGTATTTCGCGACGTTCGCGGACGGCGAGCGGATGACCGGCCCGGAGGTGGCCAAGCCGGCCGACGTGGCCGCCCTGGTGCGCGGCGCCACCGGCGGCTCGCTGCCGGCCGGGGTGCTGGTCGGCGCCGAGGAGGCCGGCGGTGGGACGTCGATGGCCGGGCTGGTCGAGCGAGCGGCCGGGGAAGGTGCCTTGAAGTACGGCGACGTGTTCGGCGTGCCGGTGGAGGAGCATCTGCTCTATCCGCCGGGGGCGGCGCTGGTGGCGATCGCGGCGCCGCGGATCCGGGCGGGTGCGCCGAGCGAGGTGCTGACGCCGCTCTACCTGCGCCGCCCCGACGCGGTGGAGCCGTCGGCCCGCAAGGCGGTGCTGACCTGATGACCGCCGAAAACCCGGCGACCACGAGCGCGGCGGCCACGAGCGCGGGCGGGAGCGCGGCCACGAGCGCGGGCGGGAGCGCGGCCACGAGCGCGGCCACGAGCGCGGCCACGAGCGCGGGCGGGAGCGCGGCCACGAGCGCGGCCACGAGCGCGGCCACGAGCGCGGCCACGAGCGCGGCCACGAGCGCGGGCGGGAGCGCGGCCACGAGCGCGGGCGGGAGCACGGCCGCGGCGAGCGCCGAACAGCCGGCGACCACAAGCGCGGCCGCGAAGGACGCGAACGCGGACCGGGCGGACACGACGCCGGACTGTGTCATCGAACGTTTCCGCTGGTGGCACATCGACGAGGTCCTGCCGATCGAGGAGGACCTCTTCGGCCCGGAGAAGTGGTCCGCCGCCATGTTCTGGAACGAGCTGGCCACCCGGCAGTTCTACCTGGTCGCCACGGATGCCGGTGCGGTCGCCGGATACGCCGGCCTGTCCGTCGTGGACGACGACGAGTCGTGGGTGCAGAACATCGCGGTCCGCCGGGACGCCCAGCGGCGCGGCATCGGCCGGATCCTGTTGGAGGCGCTGCTCGCCGAGGCCGCCCGGCGCGGCGCCCGGAAGACGCTGCTCGAGGTGGCGGTCGACAACGCGGCGGCCCAGCGGCTCTACGCCAGCTATGACTTCGAGCCGGTCGGGATCCGGCGCGGCTACTACCAACCCAGCAACACGGACGCCCTGGTGATGATGCGCGATGCGTGACGAACCCCTGGTCCTCGGGATCGAGACCTCCTGCGACGAGACCGGTGTCGGCATCGTGCGCGGCCACACCCTGCTCGCCGACGCGCTGGCGTCCAGCGTGGACCAGCATGCCCGGTTCGGTGGGGTGGTGCCGGAGGTGGCCAGCCGCGCCCACCTGGAGGCGCTGGTCCCGACCATGCAACGGGCTCTCGACGAGGCCGGCGTGACCCTCGCCGACATCGACGCGATCGCCGTCACCAGCGGCCCGGGCCTGGCCGGGGCGCTGTTGGTCGGCGTGGCCGCCGCGAAGGGGTACGCTCTCGCCGCCGAGAAGCCGATTTACGGCGTCAACCATCTGGCCGCGCACGTGGCGGTGGACACGCTGGAGCACGGCCCGCTGCCCGAGCCCGCGGTGGCGATGCTCGTCTCCGGGGGCCATTCGTCGTTGCTGCTGGTCGACGATCTGACGGCGGGTGTGACCCCGCTCGGCGCCACCATCGACGACGCGGCGGGTGAGGCTTTCGACAAGGTGGCCCGGCTGCTCGGGCTCGGCTTCCCGGGTGGGCCGATCATCGACCGGGCGGCTCGTGAGGGCGACCCGGCGTCGATCGCGTTTCCGCGCGGGCTGACGGCGGCGAAGGATCTGGCGGCGCACCGGTTCGACTTCTCGTTCTCGGGGCTCAAGACGGCCGTGGCCCGCTGGGTGGAGAGCCGGGAACGCGCCGGTGAGCCGGTGCCGGTGGCGGACGTGTCGGCGAGTTTCCAGGAGGCGGTCTGCGACGTGCTCACCGCCAAGGCGATCGACGCCTGCCGGACGAACGGGGTGGGCACGCTGGTCATCGGTGGCGGGGTGGCGGCCAACTCGCGACTGCGGGTGCTCGCCGAGGAGCGTGCGGCCCGACACGGGATCGCGGTCCGCGTACCCCGGCCTGGTCTTTGCACCGACAACGGCGCGATGGTCGCGGCACTCGGCTCGCATCTCGTCGCGGCCGGCGTGGCCCCGAGCCGGCTGGATCTTCCGGCCGATTCCGCGATGAGTTTGACCTCGGTCAGTGTGCCGGGGTAGGAAGCGTTCATGATCGCGCGGATGTGGGAGGTGCGGGCCTCGCGCAGTGGCTTCGACGAGCTGCTGGCCTGGGTCTGCGACACGGCGGTGCCGGCTCTGGAGGTGCTGCCACAACATGTGTCGAGTGACGTCTATTCGTCCACCGATCATCGCATCGTCGTCATCACCAAATGGCGCAATACCCCGGAGAGCCTGCTGACGCCACCGGAGAACCTGGTGGCACGCGCTCCGCACGTCTGGGATTTCAACCCGGTCGATCGCTGACCCTCGCCGTCGGCGCGCCCCGGCACTTACCGTCGGGGCCTGATGCGAAGACTGCCCGTCACCGATCCCGGCACTCCCGACTCCCGGTCCGCCACTCGATACCTGTTCTGGCTGGTCCGGCGTTCCTGGCTGACGGTCGCGGCGGCGGCACTGCTGGCGATCGCCTGGATGGGCTGTCAGGCGCTGGTGCCGGCGATGGTCGGCCGGGCCGTGGACGCCGTCGTGGCCCGCGACGCCGCCGCGCTGGTGGCCTGGGCGCTGCTGCTGCTCGGCGCCGGGGTGGTGCAGGCGCTGACCGGCATCTCCCGGCACCGGTTCGCGGTCACCAACTGGCTGGGCGCCGCGTTCCGGACCGTGCAGGTGGTGGTCCGGCAGGCGAACCGGCTCGGCTCCACCCTGCCGCGCCGCCTGGACGCGGGCGAGGTGGTCGCGATCGGCACCTCGGACATCACCCACATCGGCGGCGCCGTCGACATCACCTCGCGTGGCATCGGCTCGCTGCTGGCGGTCGCCACGATCACCGTGGTGCTGCTGCGCACGTCGGTGCCGCTGGGTCTGATCGTGCTGGTCGGGGTGCCGCTGTTGATGCTGGTGGTGGGCGTGCTGATCCGCCCGCTGCACGAGCGGCAGCGGGCGTACCGGGAGAGTCAGGGACGGCTGACCGGCCGGGCCGCGGATCTGGTCGGCGGGCTGCGGGTGCTGCGCGGCGTGGGTGGGGAGCCGGCCTTGGCGGCGCGCTACCGCGCCGAGTCTCAGGCGCTGCGCGCGGCGGGCGTACGCACCGCGCGCGTCGAGTCCCTGCTGGAGGCGGCCCAGGTGCTGCTGCCGGGCGCTTTCCTGGTGCTGGTCACCTGGCTGGGCGCGCGGTTCGCGGCGGACGGGCGGCTGACCGTGGGGCAGTTGGTGTCGTTCTACGCGTACGCCGCTTTCCTGGTCGCCCCGCTGCGCCAGCTCACCGAGGCGATCGACAAGATGACCCGGGGACACGTGTCGAGCCGCCGGGTGGTGGCGATGCTCCGGGTGTCCGGCCACCTGCCCGACCCGCCGGATCCGGTCCCGCTGCCGGTCGGTGAGCTGGCCGACCCGGAGTCCGGGGTGCGGGTCCCGCCCGGCCTTCTGACCGCGATCGTGGCGGCCACGCCGGCTGACGCGGCCCGGATCGCCGACCGCCTGGGCCGGTACGAGGAAGGCGCCACCGCCGGCGGAGTCCCACTCTCCGCGGCCGCCCTGTCCGAGGTACGCGACCGGATCCTGGTCGTCGACAACGACGCCCGCCTCTTCTCCGGCCGGCTGGGCTCCGACCTGGATCCGGGCGGCCGTGGCGACGTACCGGGAGCGCTGGCCGCGGCCGCCGCCACCGACATCGTCGACGGGCTGCCGGACGGCACGGACACCGTGGTCGCCGACCGTGGCCGGACCTTCTCCGGTGGCCAGCAGCAGCGGCTGCGTCTGGCCCGCGCGCTGCTCGCCGATCCGGAGGTGCTGATCCTGGTGGAGCCGACGAACGCGGTGGACGCGCACACCGAGGCCCGGATCGCGGAGCGGCTGCGCATCGCCCGCGGTGGGCGGACCACGGTGGTCTGCACGTCGAGCCCGCTGATGCTGAGCCGCGCCGACCACGTCTGCTACGTCGAGGACGGCCGGGTGGTGGCCGCCGGCCGGCATCCGGATCTGTTGCGCGGCGAGCCCGGATACGCCCGGATGGTGCTGCGCGAGGAGAAGCAGTGACCCGCCTGTTGCCGGTGGCGGGCGCCGCACAGGTCCGCCGGTACGCCCGTGACCTGATCCGCGACCACCCGGCCATGTTCCGCGCCACGGTCGGCCTGCACGTGGCCGCCGCCCTGGCCGGGCTGGCCGGTCCCCGGCTGCTCGGTGACATGGTGCAGGGCATCCACGACGGGGTCCCGGTGCGTGAGCTGGACCGGCTGGCACTGATGATCGCCGGGTTCGTGCTGGCACAGGCGGTGCTGATCCGGTTCGCGCACCTGGCCTCGGCCCGGCTGGGCGAGCGGGTGCTGGCCCGGCTGCGGGAGGAGTTCGTGACCCGGGTGCTGGCCATGCCGCTGTCCACGGTGGAGGCGGCCGGTTCCGGTGACCTGTTGACCCGGGCCACCCGGGACGTCGACGCGCTGTCCAAATGCGTCCGCTTCGCCGTGCCGGAGACGCTCATCGCGGTGGTCACCCTGTTCCTCGTGGTCGGGGCGCTGGTGCTGGTCAGCCCGGTGTTCGCGGTGCCGCTGCTGATCGGGGCGCCGATCATGACGGCCGGCACCCGGTGGTACCTGCGCCGGGCGCCACGCGGCTACCTGCGGCAGAACGCCGCCTACTCGGACGTGACCGAGGGGCTCACCGAGACGGTCGAGGGCGCGCGGACCGTCGAGGCGCTGCGACGGCAACGGCAGCGGGTCGGGCGTACCGACGCCGACCTGCGGAGATCCTGGCGGGCCGAGCGGTACACGCTGCGCCTGCGAACGGTCTGGTGGCCGGTCATCGAGATCAGCTACGTCCTGCCGATGGTGCTCACCCTGCTCGCCGGCGGCTGGCTCTACCTGCGGTCCGCCGTGACCCTGGGCGCGCTGACCGCGGCGGTGATCTACGTGCAGCAGCTGGTCGACCCCCTGGACCGGCTGGTCGGCTGGCTCGACGAACTGGAGGTGGGCGCGGCCGCGCTGGCCCGGCTGCTCGGCGTCACCGCGGGACCGGCGCCCCGGCCGGTCCACGCCGCCGAACCGGCCGGAACCCGGATCGAGGTGCGCGGGGTGCGGTTCGGCTACCAGCCCGGCCGGGAGGTGCTGCACGGCGTCGACCTGGTCCTGGAACCGGGCGAGCGGCTCGCCGTCGTAGGTGTCTCCGGTGCCGGCAAGTCCACCCTCGGCCGTCTGCTCGCCGGAGTGCACCAGCCCACCTCCGGCAGCGTCACGGTCGGCGGGACGCCCCTCGCGGCGCTGCCGCCGGAGCGGCTGCGTGCCGAGGTCGCGCTGGTCACCCAGGAGCATCACGTCTTCATCGGCACGCTTCGCGACAACGTCGCCCTGGTGCGTCCCGGCGTCCCCGATCCAGAGGTACGGGCAGCGCTGACCGCCGTACAGGCCCTGCACTGGGCGGACGCGCTGCCGGACGGGCTGGACACGGTCGTCGGCGCCGGCGGGCATCCGCTCTCCCCGGCGCAGGCGCAGCAGGTGGCCCTGGCCCGGCTGGTCATCGCCGACCCGCACACCCTGGTGCTCGACGAGGCCACCGCGATGCTGGACCCGCGTGCCGCCCGGGACCTGGAACGTTCGCTGGCCGCGGTGGTCAGCGGGCGGACCGTGGTGGCCATCGCGCACCGGCTCTTCTCAGCGCACGACGCGGACCGGGTCGCCGTGATGGAGGACGGCCGGATCGTCGAGCTGGGGTCGCACGACGAGCTGGTGGCGGCCGGCGGGGCTTATGCGGCGCTGTGGCGTTCCTGGCAGGGCGGCACCGAACCGGCCGAGATGTCCGAACGCACGTAGCGCCCGCCGCGCGGCACCGGCCCCGGCAGGGCGCGCGCCCTGCCGGGGCGCGGCACGGGCAGGCGCTGCCGGGTCGTCCCGGCGGTTCGGGTAAGAGCCTGCGGCACACGACACGCAGGCATCGCCGGGTGCCGCCCCGATCCGCGGCGGCCTGCAAACCGGCGTGTGGAGTTCGGGTGCGCTACGCGCCCGAACTCCACACGCCGGGCTCTCGGCGTACCCGGAAAAAGGGAAAGGGCGCGCTCGTCGGAGCGCGCCCTTCACATCGAAGCCCGGCTGGTCAGAAGCCCGGACCGTGCTGGTGGCCGTGCCCGTGCCCGTGGCTGTGGCCGTGACCGGCCGCGGCCGGCGCCGACTCGGCCGGCTTCTCCACCACGAGGCTCTCGGTGGTCAGCAGGAGCCCGGCGATCGAGACGGCGTTGGAGACCGCGTTGCGGGTCACCTTCACCGGGTCGATGATGCCGGCCGCGGCCAGGTCGACGTATTCGTCGGTGGCCGCGTTGAGGCCGTGGCCCCAGCCCAGCTCGGCGACCTTGCCCACCACGACGTAGCCGTCGTGGCCGGCGTTCTGCGCGATCCAGCGCAGCGGCTCGACCAGCGCCTTGCGGACGATGCCGACGCCGAGCGCCTCCTCGCCGGTCAGGCCCAGGTTGCCCTCGAGCTCCTTGGAGACCTGCGCGAGCGCGGCGCCGCCGCCCGGGACGGTGCCCTCCTCGACGGCCGCCTTGGTCGCCGAGATCGCGTCCTCGATGCGGTGCTTGCGCTCCTTCATCTCGACCTCGGTGGCCGCGCCGACCTTGATCACCGCGATGCCGCCGGAGAGCTTGGCCAGCCGCTCCTGGAGCTTCTCGCGGTCCCAGTCGGAGTCGGACGCCTCGATCTCCTTGCGGATCTGCGCGACCCGGTCGGCGACGTCGGCGGAGTTGCCGCCACCGTCGACGATCGTGGTGTTCTCCTTGTCGACGACGATCCGCCGGGCGCTGCCCAGCGACTCGACGCCGACCTGGTCGAGCTTGTAGCCCAGCTCGGGCGCGATCAGCTCGCCACCGGTGGCGATCGCCAGGTCCTGCAGGATCGCCTTGCGGCGGTCACCGAAACCGGGCGCCTTCACCGCGGCGACCTTGACGGTCTTGCGCAGCGCGTTGACCACCAGGGTGGACAGGGCCTGGCCCTCGACGTCCTCCGCGACGATCAGCAGCGGCTTGCCGGTCTGCAGCACCTTCTCCAGCAGCGGGAGCAGCTCCTCGATGCTGGAGATCTTCTGGGTGGTGATGAGGATGTGGGCGTCCTCGAGCACCGCCTCCTGCGACTCGGCGTCGGTCACGAAGTTCGGCGAGATGAAGCCCTTGTCGAACTGGAGACCCTCGGTCACCTCGAGTTCGGTCTGCAGCGCCGAGCCCTCCTCGACGGTGATGACACCGTCGCGGCCGACCCGGTCCATCGCGTCGGCGATCAGCTCGCCGATGTTCGCGTCCTGCGCCGAGATGGTGGCGACGTTGGCGATCGCCTTGTGGTCGGCGACCTCGACGGCCTTGCTCAGCAGCGCCTTGGAGACGGCCTCGGCGGCCAGGTCCATGCCCCGCTTGAGGCCGATCGGGTTGGCGCCCGCGGTCACGTTGCGCAGGCCCTCGCGGACCAGCGCCTGCGCGAGCACGGTCGCGGTGGTGGTCCCGTCACCGGCGACGTCGTTGGTCTTGGTCGCCACCTCCTTGACGAGCTGCGCGCCGAGGTTCTCGTACGGGTCGGTGAGCTCGATCTCCTTGGCGATGGTGACACCGTCGTTGGTGATCGTGGGAGCGCCGAACTTCTTGTCCAGGACGACGTTGCGGCCGCGCGGGCCCAGGGTGACCTTGACCGTGTCGGCGAGCGTGTTGACGCCGTGTTCGAGCAGGTGCCGGGCGTCGTCGGAGAAACTCAGGATCTTCGCCATGAATGGTCCCTTCACGCACTACCGCCCCGGTCCGGGCGAACCCGAACCGAGGCGGTCAGCACTGTCAGTAGGTCACTTCTCGATGACCGCGAGGACGTCACGGGCGGAGAGCACCAGGTACTCCTCGCCGGCGTACTTGACCTCAGTGCCGCCGTACTTCGAGTAGAGGACCACGTCGCCGACCTTGACGTCGAGCGGAACGCGGTTGCCCTTGTCGTCGATCCGGCCGGGGCCGACGGCGAGGACGGTGCCCTCCTGGGGCTTCTCCTTGGCGGTGTCGGGGATCACGATGCCGGACGCGGTGGTGGTCTCGGCCTCGTTCGCCTGGACCACGATGCGGTCCTCGAGCGGCTTGATCGCAACCTTGGTCGCGGTAGTCACGGGCATACCCTCCTGGGTACAGGTTTCGCCGGCCTTGAACCAGGCCGGTCAATGCCTCATGCCACCGGGCGGGGCCGTCGTCGCGGGTGCCGGTCCGCCTGGTGCCTAACCGCACGGACGGGCCGGGCGGCTGGCACCCTCATGGTGAGAGTGCTAACCGGAGACTATGCCGGAACTAGCACTCCGTCAACCAGAGTGCCAACCTGTCACGCCAGGGAGAATGCTTGACGTGATGCTGGAGACGCTGCGGATGTTGCGGACCCCGGAGGGGTCGAAAGCCCTGGCCGTGGCGGCCGAGGTGGCCGGCGGGGAGCCGCTCGCCGCGGCCTCGGCCCTGCGGGCCAGGGGCTTCGGCGCGGAGCTGTCCGCGGCCGCCTTGACCCAGGCTAGTTTGCGGGAGCGCGCCGCAGGCAAGTTCGGCGTGGACGCCGCCGGGATGTTCTTCACCCGGCCCGGCCTGGAGCAGGCCACCCGGGCCGCGGTCGCCGACCGGCGGGCCGCGCGGCTCGCCGCCGCCGGCGTGCGGACCCTCGCCGATCTGGGGTGCGGGCTGGGCTCCGACGCGCTGGCCGCGGCCCGGCACGGCATCTCGGTGTACGCCGTGGACGCCGACCCGCTGACCGCCGCCATGGCCGCCGCGAACGCCGAGGTCGCCGGCCTGTCCGACCGGATCGTGGTGGAGTGCGCGGACGCCACGTCGGTGCCGGTGGAGCGGTACGACGCGGTCTTCGCCGATCCGGCCCGCCGCCAGGCCGGGCGGGGCCGGGTGTTCGACCCGAAGGCGTACTCGCCGCCGTGGGACTTCATCGCCGGCCTGTCTGGGCGGGTGCCTCGGACGGTGCTGAAACTGGCGCCCGGCATCGATCACGGGCTGCTGCCGCCGGGCGCCGAGGGGGAGTGGGTCAGTGTCGGCGGCGACCTGGTCGAGGCGGCGTTCTGGTGTGGGCCGCTGGCCTCGGCGGAGCGCCGGGCGACCCTGATCGGGGACCGGGCGGTGGCGGAGCTGACCGGCTCGGGACTGCGGCGGGCGCCGGCCGGACCGGTCGGCGCCTGGTTCTACGACCCCGATCCGGCGGTGGTCCGTTCGCACCTGGTGGCCGAGTTCGCGGCGAGCGTAGGCGGGCGGCTGGCCGACCCGGAGATCGCGTACGTCTACACCGACGATCCGGCGGACACGCCGTTCGCCCGCCGGCTGGAGGTGACCGACGTGCTGCCGTTCTCGCTGAAGCGGCTGCGGGCGCTGCTGCGTGAGCGGGGCGTGGGGGTGCTGGAGATCCGCAAACGGGGATCGGCGCTGGTTCCCGACCAGTTGCGCAAGGACCTCAAGCTGTCCGGGCCGAACTCGGCGGGCCTGGTGCTGACCCGGGTGGACGGGGCGCCGGCCGTGCTCATCACGACAACGGCGTAACGGGCCGGAATCGGGCGTGCGCGAGGATCCGCCGCGGTAGTAGCGTGCCGCTCATGGCCAAGAAAGCGGCCGGCACCCCGGCCACCGCCTTGCTCGCCGCGGAGCGTGTGGCGCACACCCTGCATCCGTACGACGTGTCACCGGACGCCCCCGACTACGGCGCTCTGGTGGCGGAGGCCCTGGGGGTGGAGCCGCACCGGGTGTTCAAGACCCTGGTGGCCGAGGTGGACGGCCGGCTCGTGGTCGGGGTGGTGCCGGTGACCGGCGATCTCGACCTCAAGGCGCTGGCGTCGGCGTCCGGCGGCAAGCGCGCGACTCTGGCCGACCGGGCCGCGGCCGAGCGCAGCAGCGGTTACGTGCGCGGCGGGATCAGCCCGCTCGGCCAGCGCAAACGGCTTCCCACGGTGATCGACGACTCGGCCACCGGGCTGACGGCGATGTATGTCTCGGCCGGCCGCCGCGGGCTGCAGGTGGCACTGGCGCCGGTCGATCTGATCCGCCTGACCGGCGCGACGGTCGTGCCGATCCGGGCGGCCGGATCTTAGTGCCTTCCGCGGTTCTTCGAGGTTCCGCGTCCGATCGGGAGAAAACTACCTAGCGTTACGGTATGTGGATCTCGAAGCGACCTTCGCCGGTGAAATCGTGCCCTGGTGGCACTGGCGTGTTGCCGGATTGTTATCCCTCGTTACGAGATAGACGGTCGTTGCGGCTTGTGTTCTCGGCCACGATGGGAATACGTTGCCGGACACAACAAACCGGTTCCTGAACCATCGGCGCTACCCAGAGACGCGATGCTCCCAGGCACTCGGGTCTCTGAAAAATCCGAACCCAAGGCCCCGGATTCACCCCCCGAAAGGACATAAGGGATGCGTAAGGGACTGTTCGCCCTTGCCGCGGTCGGCCTCATGGCCACCAGCATCGCCGCTTGCGGCACCGAAGAGGACGGCGACACCGACACCGGCACCGGCAGCGGCACCAGCTCCGCGGGCAAGGTCGGCGTGATCCTGCCCGACACCAAGAGCTCGGCCCGCTGGGCGACCGCCGACTTCAAGTACCTGACCGAGGCGTTCAAGGCGGCCGGTGTCGAGGCCGACATCCAGAACGCCGAGGGTGACAAGACCCGGTTCACCACGATCGCCGACGGCATGATCGCCAGCGGCGTCAAGGTCCTGGTCATCGTCAACCTGGACTCCGGCACCGGCAAGTCCGTCCTGGAGAAGGCCAAGGCCGCGGGCATCGCGACCATCGACTACGACCGCCTCACCCTCGGCGGCGGCGCGAACTACTACGTGTCGTTCGACAACACCGAGGTCGGCAAGCTCCAGGGCCAGGGCCTGGTCGACTGCCTCACCGAGAAGAAGGCGACCAAGCCGGTCGTGGCGTACCTCAACGGCTCGCCGACCGACAACAACGCCACCCTCTTCAAGCAGGGCTACGACTCGGTCCTCAAGCCGAAGTTCGACGCCGGCGAGTACACCAAGGGCCCGGACCAGGACGTTCCGGACTGGGACAACGCCCAGGGCGGCACGATCTTCGAGCAGATGCTGACCCAGAACAAGGCGATCGCCGGTGTCCTGGCCGCCAACGACGGCCTGGGCAACGCCGCGATCCAGGTGCTCAAGAAGAACAAGCTGAACGGCAAGGTCCCGGTGACCGGCCAGGACGCCACCGTTCAGGGCCTGCAGAACATCCTCGCGGGTGACCAGTGCATGACGGTCTACAAGGCCATCAAGAAGGAGGCCGACGCGGCCGCCGAGCTGGCCATCGCACTGGCCAAGCAGGAGACCCCGAGCACCGCCACCAAGACGGTCACCGACCCGGAGACCAAGGCGGACGTCAAGTCGGTCCTGCTCACCCCGCAGTCGATCACTGCGGCCAACGTGAAGGACGTCGTCGCTGACGGCTTCGTCACCAAGGAAGAGCTCTGCACCGCCGACTTCGCCGAGGCCTGCACCAAGGCCGGCATCAGCTGATCATCGGCTGACCACCGAAGCCGCACCGAACGGCTGATGCACGGAACGGGGCGCGGCTCTTCACCGGCGACAAAGACATGCTAGCGGGCGGTGAAGTGCCGAAGGCGTTGTCGGGCTTCCACTCGCCTCCCA